>CAUQKD010000065.1:0-10548 GCA_963518365.1 uncultured Lachnoanaerobaculum sp.
TGTGGGGCTTATAAAATAATTATTTTAGGACATAATCATTTATGCTTGACACAACTTTTTTAAATTTTTTCTATTTTTCTATTTTTTTAAGTTGACCCAAAACTGTATTTTTTCCTGAAATACTCTCTATTTACACTGGAGGCTTTCACCCTTTCATGTTATAATCTTGCACATGAAAGTATTAAATAATGATTTGAAAACTTCTACATTCAAAGGCATTTATGTACTATCAGGTGATGATGAATTTTTAAAGAACAGCTACAAAAAAAGACTTAAAGCAGCTATCGTAGGTGAAGACCAAATGAATTTTGCTTATTTTGAAGGAAAAGGAACAGATGCAGATGCCGTTATCGAATTTGCAAATACTCTTCCCTTCTTTTCAGAATACAGATGTATCCTTATAGAAGGAAGCCGGTGGTTTAAATCCGGAAACGATAAGTTTTTAAACTATATATCAGATAAGCCCGATAGCACAAAAATCATTTTTGTGGAAAACGACTTGGATAAACGTTCCAAGCTTTACAAAAAAATAAAAGAGCTTGGATATATTGCAGAACTGAATCATCCTACCAATGATGAACTGATAAATTGGGCGGGAAATATCATAAATAAATCCGGCAAAAAAATCACAGTTTCAAATATGGACCTGTTCATTGCCAGAGTGGGAAATGATATGGAAAGACTGAAAAGCGAGTTGGAAAAGCTTTTATCCTTTACTCTTGACAAAGATATTATAGAAGAGGAAGATATAAGGGCTATAACAAGCATAAGTCTGACAAACAGAATCTTTGAATTGGTAAAATCTATTACCAATAATAAGATACAGGATGCATTAGATATATATGAAGATTTGGTAGCTTTGAAAGAACCACCGCTGAAAATAATGATTCTCATCACAAGACAGTTTAACCAACTTTTGCAAATCAAGGAATTGATAGCAGCCGGTTTTAACGAAAAGGATATAACCTCAAATATGAAATTAAATCCTTATGTAGTAAGGAATCTGATGCGTCAAGCAAGAGGTTTTGATATGGCTATGCTTTTATCTTATGTAAAAAATGCAATCGAGTTGGAAGAAGCTATAAAACAAGGTAATATCAATGATAAGCTGGCACTTGAGATGCTAATGCTTACACGCTAAACACTTATGTGTTTTCAAAAGGAGAGGATTTTTCATGAAACTGTTAGAAGAGCGTATCAAAAAGGATGGAGTTATCAAAGAAGGTAATGTTGTAAAAGTTGATTCTTTTTTAAACCATCAGATGGATGTACAACTCTTTTTAGAAATGGCAAAGGAATTTAAGTCAAAGTTTGCTTCACAAAATATAAACAAGATTTTGACAATAGAGTCCTCAGGTATAGGTATCGCTGCTATTGTCGCATTAGAATTCGGTGTACCGGTAGTCTTTGCCAAAAAATCAAAATCCATAAACATTGACGGTGATATGTACACTGCAGAGGTTGAAAGCTTCACACACAAATGCAAGAATCAGGTTATCGTTTCAAAGAAGTTTTTAGGTCCTAAAGACAAGGTACTTATAATTGACGATTTCCTTGCAAACGGCTGTGCACTTCAAGGACTTATCTCAATTGTCAATGAATCAGGTGCAAGTGTAGAAGGTATCGGTATTGCTATCGAAAAAGGCTTCCAAAGCGGCGGCCGTGCCATAAGGAACTTAGGTTTCCGCTTGGAATCACTTGCAATAATAGATTCAATGGATGCCGCTACACAAAATATAGAGTTCAGAGCGCAGGAATCCTAATATGAAATACTTTTTTGCATCCGACATTCACGGCTCATCATTCTATACAAAAAAGATTATTGAGAAATATAAAGAAAGCAATGCTTCAAAACTGGTACTACTTGGTGACTTATTATACCACGGTCCTAGAAATGACTTGCCTAAAGATTACTGTCCCAAGGAAGTCTTTGCAATGCTCAATGAATATAAGGATAGTATCATTGCAGTCAGAGGAAACTGTGATTCCGAAGTTGATCAGATGGTCTTGGATTTTCCAATGCAATCCGACTACTGTATAGGCATATTCAATGATATCTATTTCTTCATAACACATGGACATATATACGGAGAGGATCATATGCCGAAGCTTGCCAAAGGAAGTGCCTTCATATACGGACATGTCCACCTTCCGATAGCGAAAAAATCCGGAGATATTTATATATTAAATCCGGGATCCGCATCACTGCCCAAGGAACAAAATCCCAACTCCTATGCAATACTTGATGATGATATTTTTACCATATACGACCTTGACGGCGATGTATTAAAGGAGATAAAACTTGAGAAAAATATTTGAGTTATACGCGCCCTGCCACTTCGGACTTGAAGCAGTACTGAAAAAAGAAATCGTAGATATAGGCTATGATATCACCAAAGTCGAAGACGGAAGGGTATACTTTGAAGGAGATGACGAAGCCGTTGCAAGAGCCAACATGTGGCTTAGAACGACCGAAAGAGTAATGATAAATGTTGCACAATTTAGGGCGACCTCTTTCAGCGAGCTGTTCGACTCGGTCGCAGATATCCCTTGGGAAGAATATATTCCTGTCGACGGAAAGTTCTGGGTCAGCAAATCTACATCAGTTAAAAGCAAGCTCTTCTCACCTTCCGATATCCAGTCCATTGTAAAGAAAGCTATGGTCGAAAGACTGAAACGTATCTACAAAAAAGATTGGTTTGAAGAAACCGGTGCCGAATATCCGCTCCGTGTTTCTATAAACAAGGATATTGTTACTGTGGGACTTGACACCACCGGAGTATCACTTCACAAAAGAGGCTACAGAACTATGACTGCAAAAGCTCCTATTACAGAGACTCTTGCAGCCGCGCTCATTATGCTGACTCCATGGAAAAAAGACAGAATACTTGTAGACCCGTTCTGCGGCAGCGGTACATTTGTCATTGAAGCAGCTATGATGGCCGCAAATATTGCCCCTGGGCTAAAAAGAGGATTTTTAAGTTGTAAGTGGTCTAATCTTATTTCAAAAAAAGTTTGGGATAATACTTATGAAGAAGCACGTGAAATGGTGGATATCGACACAGGTGTTGATATCCAAGGCTATGATATTGATAAAAATATTGTAGAGGCAGCCAGAAGCAATGCCACAAGAGCCGGAGTCATAGATATGCTTCACCTTCAGTGTAGAGATGTCGCAAGTCTGTCACATCCGAAAAAATACGGTTTTATCATTACAAATCCGCCTTACGGTGAACGACTTGAAGAAAAAGAAAACCTTCCGGCTATATACAAGGCTATAGGTGAGAGGTATGCAAACCTTGACTCTTGGTCGCTTTATCTTATAACCTCATATGACGATGCTTGTAAGTATATTGGAAGAGAACCTGATAAAAACCGCAAGATTTACAACGGTATGTTACAAACCAGATTTTATCAATATATGGGACCGAGACCGCCTAAAAAGACTAAATAAAGGTTTTAATACAGTATGAAGAAAATTATTTTTGCAACCGGAAATCAGCACAAACTTGAAGAAATCAAAGCTATTTTGCCTAATTTTGATATAATCTCCGCCAAAGAAGCGGGGGTATCACTTGATATTAAAGAGACAGGAACGACATTTAAGGAAAACGCTTATATAAAGGCCAAAGCTATTTGGGATATTACAGGCGGTATAGTGATGTCCGACGATTCAGGACTTGAGGTGGATTATATCGGCGGTGAACCCGGAGTATACTCATCCAGATATATGGGTGAGGATACTTCATACGATATAAAAAATCAAAATATAATAGACAGATTAAAAAATGCCTCCGGAAATGAAAGAAGTGCAAGATTTAAAGCCTGTATCTGTGCTATACTGGAAGACGGTACCACATTATTTTGTGAAGGCAGTATGGAAGGGCTGATTGCCACACAAATTTCCGGTTCTAACGGATTCGGCTATGACCCTATACTTTACCTACCTGAATATCAAAAAACAAGTGCTGAGATAAGTTCTGAGGAAAAGAATAAGATAAGCCACAGAGGCAAGGCACTTACAGCAATGAAACAAAAGCTGGGGGAAATTTATGAAAATACTGATTGTTAGTGACACACACAGAGTAGACGATATTTTAAAAAAGGTAATATCAATAGAAAAACCTTTCGACATGTTCATCCATCTGGGTGACGGCGAAGGCAGCGAGACCAAGATAAGCCTTATTCTTGACCCTACATGTGCATGTCTTATGGTAAAGGGAAACAATGATTTCTTTTCGCAACTCCCTGCCGAAAAAGAAGTCAATATAAAAAATCACAAGGCACTCCTTGTACACGGACACCAGTACGGTGTAAGCATGGATATCTCAATACTCAAAGACGAAGCTCTCGCCAGAGGTTGTGACTTTGCAATGTACGGACATACACACAGACCTTATCTAAAGACTATAGACGGAGTGACCGTACTAAATCCGGGTTCACTCGGCTATCCAAGACAGGCAGGCCATATACCTACATACATGGTGATGAATGTAGACGATGAAGGCAACTTTGAAATAGAGACCAAAGAAATAATGGGAGCATAATAAAAGGGGCTACACGCTTTCGTGTAAGCCTCCTTTTATTTTAAGATTTCAAAAATGATTTACTTTATAAATTTCTCTATTCAAGCGTAACAGTTGTAACCACCTTGTTGTTTACTCTAATCTTGTAGTCTTCACCGTCTCTCTTTGTTCCGCTCTTTAGAACAACTCCGGCATTACTGAGCAACTTTACCTGATAGTTTGAATTAGGTGTTGTTATATGCCATGTAGTCTTCTTCTCAGTCTCTTCTACAGAAGATACATATCCCGGCATATTAAGCAGTTCTCCCACTGTTCCCTTAAATACAAGCTGATTATCGTTACTCTTATCAACTACAACAACTTCATACTTGTCATACTGATCGGCCTTTATATTAAGACCTCCGATATAGAGTTTATCATCTCTTATTCCGTTAAATCCGGCACCTCTGTTGGAACCCGCCTCTCTGAAATAGAATGCTCTGTTCTCATCATCAAGCTTAATACTCTGTTTGCCGTACTTTTGAGAACCGTCCTTGCCGTCTCCGAAGTACATCATACGATACTTACCTGACAAAAATTCGCTATAGTGGATCTTACCGATAGACTCCTCTATATTCTCCTGAGTCTCATACGGAATCTTCTTACCGTCTCTACCAAGCTTATCTACAAACTCTGTAGTAGAATACTTACCGCTTGGCAGCTGCTTCATCTCAAACAATGCAAGACCTGATATCATTCCGCCCTTATCGTCAAAAGCATACTTCTTTCCGTTAATAGTCTTTATCTCATTTGCAATCAAATGACCTTTGCCGTCTGCATAGTACCATGCACTGCCGTCCTCTTCCCATTTACCCTTGTTAAGGAAATATCCCGGAATAACCTTGAACCATCCCTTGGTAGACTTTGCACCGTCCTCAGGTGTAGAGAAATACATAAAGCTCTCACTGTATTCCGCTCTCTGTGATTTCGGAACTGCTGTAGAAGGAGTAGCCTCTGTATACCAGCTTGCAATCATTCTACCGTCTTCGTCAAATCCATACTTCTTTCCGTTGATGGTCTTTCCAAGACTCTTTACCTCTTTCTTACCTGAGGCATTGAAATAGAACCATCTTACCTGATCGGTATCCCAGTAATCAATATTCGGTTGTTCTTCCATGGTTCTTGCATTGTCATCATGAACCATAATCTCTCTCCAACCTGTAGTCATTGCACCGTCATTTGCATCACCAAAGTAATACTTTGCATTCTTCCATGCATCCTGATCTGTAAGTCTCTCACCCTGTGATACCCATCCGAAAAGCATTTTTCCGTCAACATCAAAAGCATACTTCTTTCCGTTGATAGTCTTTAGAGAAACATCACTTGAAGATGATTCATTTCTCTTATATGCTTTTCCGTTGTCACCAAAATAGTACCACCACTGATCAGGCTCATCCTTGTCGTAATCGTTTGTATTCGGCACCGCAACCCACTGATTTCTTACCATTACACCGTTTGCATCCACATATTATGTAGCGTTCCCGTCATCGATAAGAGAATCTTTTGCCATATCTCCCAAATCATCCAAATAATACCAATAGTCCCCTGATTTTTGCCACTTCTGTGATACTTTCTCCTCGTTTTTGTCATAGTATACCCAAGTACCGTTCTCCTGTTGCCAACCTGTTGCAGCAAAAGATGTCATCGCACCTGCAACACTCATAACACCTACGAGTAATGCCAGCTTTGTCTGCTTCTTCATTATATTCTACCTGCTAATCTATTTGATATAAGACAGTATGCTAATATACATAACCGCTTTATCTGTGCATATTTTATCAGAATGCAGTTAAAATATAAAGCATTTATTTATATTTTTTATATATATTCATAATCTTTATAAATTTTATACAAGTGAAATTACATAAAATATTTGTATTAAATCTTATCAGAGTCTAATTTTATAGTTTATTTGAAAATTTGACTCTAAAATATATGCACTATATTGGGTTTAAATTGCACAAAACAGATTTTAGTTAGTAAATACTAACTCTCTAATTATACAAACGGCTTTCTATAGCTTTTCTTTGTGAATCTTAATGTGTATAAACTCCTTTATACACATTAAGAAGAGAGCACCGACCTTTCACATCAATGCTCTCTTCAACATATTCCTGGCTCCAACGGATTAATCCTCTCTTTCTAAATAAACTGGGATTTCTATATCTGATGCCTTTTAAAAATTATAGACATCCTGTATAGTTATTACTATTCAGTTTTTAATTTATCCTCCTATAAGCTTCCTTTCACTTCTAATACATGGTTGTTATCAATCTATCTACACGGTCTATCTCTCGTACGAATCCCACTTTCTCGTCATAAGACTTATACGAATACTATCCTAACCGATTCTTCAGATAGTAACTTTTAAAGTTTTCAATAATATATTATCTAAATAATCTTCTTATAGGTTCCGGATTAGATCAAAGTCTAACCATTACTTACGTTTTCTTCGGACCATACCTCCTTTTTTATTTCCACTTAGCAAATCTGCTGCTTGCTTGCTCCTCGTGGATACGTTCATCAAACTTTTTAAGAATATATTCTCTTTTGTTTATGTCTATAGTATATCAGATTTTTTATTCTTGTCAATAGTATTTTCAAAATTTTTATATTAAAATAGCATTTTATCTTATCTCTTTCCTTTGTTTTATATTCATATCTGTCTTAATTGTATATATTATTTTAATTATCTGAATATTATGTACAATTTAAAAGATTAAAGATTATAGATATATCTCAAATAAATCTACAAAACTGAAGATACTGCCTTTTTCTTGTACAAAGAATTTTTATAATAAAAACGAGCCTAAACTTAATTAAGCTCGTTTTATCACGGTATGTGTATACTTTTTATATTAAACCTTATACTCTGATAATATCATCTCCGGTCTATCTGCTTGCTTATTCTTTATAAATTCCTCATTTGTCAAAAACTCTAACAAAGCATCTATAGTAGCCATCATATTAGTATGAGCATAATCTTTATAATAATTAAAAGAAATATCTTTCCCTCTTGAAAGTAATATATAATCTGACATCTTAGCTAATGGCGAATCCTCATATGCTGTTATCGCTATGGTCTTCAGTCCTTTATCTTTAGCCAGTTCCATCCCCATCAACACCGGTTTTGAAGCCCCTGATTTTGATATTGCTATTATGATATCATTTTGCTCCGCCAAATTTATATGATTCATATAGTACTCAGCCGGCAATCCGAAGCTGCATCTTACTCCTACTCTGCCCAATCTAAAACCGATATACTGTGACAAAGGTATTGTATTTCCAGCGGCAATCACATGTGCTGTTCCACAATTTCTTATCAATTTCACACAGCTACGCATACTTTCAATATCTATTCTCTTTCCGATAGCTATCATATTTTCAGCATATTCGCGAAAAAAATTCTCCACCTCATCTGTACTGTTTGATGTTTTTATATCACCATATTGACTTTTCCCCATATCTCTGGCTAATGTAATTCTAAATTGATAATAGCCTGTATACCCTATGTGGTGACACATACGTACAACTGGTGCATCACTTACTCCACTAAGTTTAGCAAGTTCCGCAACATTGCAGTCAACCGTTTTATGTGGGTTCTTTACAATAAAGTCCGCAATCTTACGTTCAGATAATGATAATTTTTTATATTGTTCTCTCATAACACTAAGAACTTCTCGATTTATTATATTACTTACCTCCAAATTTAATCTCCTTTATACAGCACTAAAATCTACACAAAGTCCTTAGACGATCTTCTAAATAAGTTTGTAATTTCGACTGAGCATACTGCGGCATTTCAATAACTTTTACCGGATTTGAATCATTCTTACTATATTGTATGTAATCCTCTATTGCAGAATAATATTTTTTCAAAAATTCAGTCCCCAAATTAAACTTATTTATTCCATTAGCAAATGCCTCAAGCAACTGACCATCCGGGATTCCACTTCCACCATGAAGTACCAAAGGAACATCAGTTATCTCATGTATTTTTTTAAGCCTTTCTATATCCAATCTTGGTATACTTTTATATTCTCCATGAGCATTACCTATTGAAATTGCCAGCGCATCAACACCTGTTTCATCACAAAACTTTTTTGCAGCTTCAGGTTTTGTGTACAAATCTTCTTTATAATTATCTGAAGTTTCAGCCAATCCGATATGTCCTATTTCTCCTTCAACAAATACACCGATACCATGAACTTTACTTACAATCTTTTTTGTAATCGCAATATTTTCTTCAAGCGAATACATTGAACCGTCAATCATTATAGACTCAAATCCTGCATCAACCGATCTTTTGACAGCCTCATAAGTATAATCATGGTCAGCATGCAATCCGATAGGAACACTGACCTCATTCGCCAACTCTTTTACCATAGTTGCGTAATTAAACAGCCCTGTTGTATGTTGTACACTTACATGCTCCGGATATAACATGATGATGGCAGGTGTATTCGTTTTTTCCGCCGCGTATACAACAGAACGAGCCATTACATAATCCATACATATAAAAGCTATAACTGCAGTATTACACTCCCTTGCAATTTTTAATAAGTTATGTGTTTTTTCATACATTTTAAATACACTTTCTATTATACCTAACTTTTTACAATAATCCAAGCAACAGACCACCGGCAAAAGAATCTCCTAAACCTACAACTGTGGGTTTACTCACAAAACTTAAATCTTTACATGGTACACAACAAGTATTTTCTCTATATTTTTGTTCTATCTTTTTACAAAACTCTTCACTTTCAATCTTATTACTTATACTTTCCGTATACAGATAATCATCTATATTATAATCATCACCTTTTCTGAATCTTGTAGCTGACATCGTAATCCCGCTATCCAATGCCAGACGTAAATTTTTCGCACCTTGACCATATGCAATAACCCATGCAGAACTGTGAACGATTATATTCTTGACACCAACTTGATCATAAACATACTTAATCTCATTCATTACATCGTCTATATCCATGATATCTATCCTACGACCGATATATTTTTGAAGCTCATCTTCATTCATACTTAAAATATCTATTATATCCGACAAACTGCTATGAATATATTTTCTAAATTCTTCTTTTGTATAACAGCCATCTTCCATTACCACAACAGCTTTGTCCGGAAGGTATGATAAAATTCTATAAGTCTTTTTTATCCTGTCTTTCAATATATCAAAATCCAATATCTCTGTAAAAGAACCCAACAAGAACACTTCACACTCTCTTATTTCATTTCCGAATTCATCTTCAAGAACAGCCAAGTTTAAACTGTCTTCATCATATGAAATCAATATTCGATTTTCTTTAGGTGTTGTAAAGTCAATATCATTTGCTTTTATCCTTACACCACCTGCGCACTGTAAAACTATGTGTGGATACACTGTCTCTTTGTTCTTTACTCCCGGTATTGCTCTTATACAATTCGGCAACAATTTTCTTACATATTCATTGTAACAACTCGTTTGTATCAAACTTGGATAACCCAGACGTGAAATAGCAATTGCAGCTCTTGTTGCCGTTCCACCTAATGTGATTTTATACTCAAAGTGTTTTGCGAAACTCTTACTTTGCATCTCTGTTTTCGGTATTACTTCACATCCTATACCTTCTTTAAGGTGTGCAAGGCTTATAAGCCATATATCTCTCTCAGATAAAATATCTATATCTAACTTTAACTCATTATCATGAATATCAAATCTTTTAATCTGCTCTTCAACTACAGAAGTATCCCAAAATAATTCATAATCTACACAAGTATGAAATCCCATAGCAATTTTCTCATTCATTCAAGCTATCCCTCTTAATATTTCTATTTAATAAAAACTTGCCATGTTATCTGCCCTAAACAGTTTTATCTTATGTAGTGCAACATTCTTCATTTCCTCTACGCAAGGTGGCTGTATCACATTCGGCTCTCTAAGTGATGTATCTTTTAGAACATCTCTCATCTTGTTATAATATGC
>CAUQKD010000066.1:0-10419 GCA_963518365.1 uncultured Lachnoanaerobaculum sp.
TGTGGAGGTGACAAATAATGGCACAGGATATGTGGAAGAAAGTTGCTGTTGCTGAACAGGAGCCTGAGGTAAGAGCTAAGAATTTTGATGAGGTATGTCTTGGATACTCCAAAGAGGAAGCTATGGAAGAAGCTGCAAGATGCTTTAACTGTAAGAATGCAAAGTGTATACAGGGTTGTCCCGTATCAATAAACATCCCCGGATTCATTCAGGAGATATTAAAGGATAATATTGAAGGTGCTTCAGATGTTATAGCACAGTCAAGTTCACTGCCTGCAGTATGCGGTAGAGTTTGTCCGCAGGAAACACAGTGTGAGGGCGTATGTATCAGAGGAAACAGAGGTGAGGCCGTTTCTATAGGTAAGCTTGAGAGATATGTGGCGGACACTGCAAGAAAGATGGGTATCAAGCCTAAGGCAAATCCGAATAAGAACGGTAAGAGAGTAGCTGTAATAGGTTCAGGTCCTGCAGGACTCAGCTGTGCCGGAGACCTTGCAAAGCTCGGATATGAAGTTACCATATTTGAAGCATTACATGAGCCGGGCGGCGTTTTGATCTACGGTATCCCTGAGTTCAGATTGCCTAAGGACGCAGTAGTGCTTCCTGAAATACAAAACGTTATCGACCTTGGTGTAAAGATTGAGACTGATGTTATTATCGGTAAGACCGTTACTATAGATGAACTTCTTGACGAAGAGGGCTTTGATGCGGTATTTATCGGTTCAGGTGCCGGACTTCCTATGTTTATGGGTATTCCTGGAGAGAATGCAAACGGTGTGTTCTCGGCAAACGAGTACCTTACAAGAAACAACCTTATGAAGGCATACAGAGACGACTATCATACACCTATCATCAAGAGTAAGAAAGTATGCGTTGTCGGCGGCGGAAATGTGGCTATGGATGCTGCAAGAACAGCCCTAAGACTAGGAGCTGAAGTACATATCGTATATAGAAGAAGTGAAGCCGAGTTGCCTGCAAGAGCAGAGGAAGTACACCATGCAAAGCAGGAAGGTATTATCTTTGACTTACTTACAAACCCTGTAGAGATTATTGAAGATGAAAAGGGTTGGGTAAAGGGAATGAAGGTTGTCAAGATGGAACTTGGTGAGCCTGACGCAAGCGGAAGAAGAAGACCGGTTGCTGTAAAGGGCAGTGAGTTCGTTATTGACTGTGATACCGTAATCATGTCACTTGGTACTTCACCGAATCCGCTTATCGCAAAGACTACAGACGGTCTTGATATCAACAAGTGGAAATGTATTGAAGCTGATGAAAAGACAGGACAAACATCCAGAAAGGGCGTATTTGCAGGCGGTGATGCCGTTACAGGTGCCGCAACCGTTATACTTGCCATGGAGGCGGGCAGAGCCGGTGCAAAGGGAATAGACGAGTACCTTTCAGGAAAATAATATATAAATAAATAATACAAATTTTGAGCCTTTATCATAGTGTTTTATAAAAATGACTGTGATAAAGGCTTTAGTATTTCTATTTGTTATAGCTACTATAAAAAAATAATATAGGTATTTCAAATGCGTTTATTGACAGACTTATATGAAATAAATATAATGAGATGAGTTTTACTAAATTTTTAGATTTTATGGAGGTATTATGAAGAAGAGAGTATTATTGTCAGCATTGGCATTAACTTTTGGATTGGCACTTACAGCCTGCGGAAACTCAGGTTCTGATAAGGCGGCAGATACAGGTTCAAAGAGCGAGACGGAAGCGACAAAGGCGGACGGAGATGTATTTACTATAGGTTCTACAGGTCCTCTTACAGGAGCTGCGGCATCTTACGGTAACTCTGTAAAGAACGGTGCTACTGTAGCTATTGACGAGATCAATGCTGCAGGCGGTGTAAAGGTTGGAGACAAGACATATAAGCTTGCTCTTAATTTCCAGGATGATGAGGCAAAGGAAGACAAGGCTGTTAACGCATATAACAAGCTTATGGACAGCGGTATAAATGTATATATGGGTGCCGTAACAAGCGGTTCTTCACTTGCACTTACAGATTTGACAGCAAAGGACAATATCTTACAGCTTACACCTTCAGGTTCCGCTAGGGATATCACAAAGAATCCTAACGCATTCAGACTTTGCTTTACAGATCCTCTTCAGGGAAAGATGATTGCGGACTTTGTACTTGATCAAGGATATGAGAGCGTAGCAGTTTTATATAACAACTCGGATGAGTACTCGACCGGTGTTTACGAGGCTTTCAAAGATGAGCTTAATACAAAGGGTCAGTCGGCTCTTATAGTAAATGAGCAGTCATTTACAAATGATGATGTGGACTTTACAACACAGCTTACACAGATCAAGGCTTCAGGTGCAAAGATTATTTTCGTACCTGCATACTATGAGGCGGCTGCACATATCGTACAGCAGGCAAAGCAGCAGGGTATTGATGCGGCTTTTGTAGGTTCAGACGGTTGGGACGGTATCCTCGCTCAGCTTACAGATAAGACACAGGCTGAAGGCGCAGTATTCTTAAGTCCGTTCTTGGCTTCAGATCCTTCTGCAGCTAAGTTTACAGATGCTTATAAGAAGGCATACAATGCAACTCCTGATCAGTTCGCAGCTGACGGATATGATTCAGTATATGTAATCAAGGCAGATATGGAGAAAGCCGGAAGTATTGAGAGTGATGACCTTATCAAGGCTATGACAGAGATCGAGGTTGACGGTATCACAGGAAAAGTATCATTCTCTGCTGACGGTGAGCCGAACAAAGAGCCTAAATTTGTTACTATAACAAACAGTGAGTATCAGCTTTTTGATAATAACTAAAAAAACCGAGAGGACGGGATATATGTCCCATCCTCTTTTTTAACATAGACCTCGGAAAGCTTCCGGCAGCAGCCGGAGGTTTTCCGTAGTTTAGGTAAAGAGGGGTAATGAAATGTTAATTAACTTTATTGAGCAGTTAATAAACGGTTTGAGGACCGGAAGCATTTATGCGTTGATTGCTATCGGCTACACAATGGTATACGGTATAGCCAAAATGATAAATTTTGCCCATGGAGATATAATAATGGTAGGTGCTTACGCACTTTACTTTAGTATATCCGTTTTGGGACTTCCTGTGCCTGTAGCACTTGTAATAACTGTTATTGTGTGTGCGGTACTCGGAGTGGTAATAGAAAAGGTGGCATATAAGCCGCTTAGAAGTGCACCTCCGCTTGCGGTTTTGATTACCGCTATCGGTATGAGCTTCTTTTTACAGAGTGCTTCACTTCTTATATTCGGATCGACACCGATTCCTTTTCAGTCTGTAATTCCGAATGTGAATATAAATGTAGGAACTGTGGTTATTTCAAGTATAACGGTGGTTACTTTGATAGTAACGGCCATAGCTATGATACTGCTTACGTTGTTTGTGAATAAGACAAAGATGGGCTCGGCAATGAGAGCGGTATCTGAGGACAAGGGTGCTGCAGAACTTATGGGAATCGATGTAAACAGTACAATTTCACTTACATTTGCTATAGGTTCGGCACTTGCTGCAGTTGCAGGTGTACTGTATATATGTCAGTATCAGTCTATGAAGCCTACACTTGGAGCACTTCCGGGAATCAAGGCGTTCGTAGCGGCTGTACTTGGAGGTATAGGAAGCATACCGGGTGCGATGCTTGGAGGAATATTGCTTGGACTTATTGAGAGTGTTTCAAAGGCATATATCTCAACCGAGCTTGCAGATGCCATTGTTTTCGGAGTTTTGATTGTAGTGTTACTGTTCAGACCGTCAGGACTTTTGGGTAAGAAAAAGGTTGTAAAGGTATAGGTGATATATGAAGGTAAATAAAAAAACTATAATAAATATAGTAATAATGTTGCTGGCCTATGCATTGGTATTTGTGTTGATAAATTCAGGTGTATTAAGCAGACAGTATAAGTCGCTTATAGTTCCGATATGTGTAAATATAATGTTGGCGGTGTCACTTAACCTGGTAACAGGATTTTTGGGAGAGCTTTCACTTGGTCATGCAGGCTTTATGTCGATAGGCGCATATTCAAGTGCTCTTATTTCTATTGCATTAAGCAATACATTACCGCCTGCACTTGCTTTTTTAACAGCATTGATTTGCGGCGGAATATTGGCTGCATTTTTCGGATTTATAATCGGTGTGCCTGTACTTAGACTCAGAGGAGACTATTTGGCTATAGTGACTCTTGCTTTCGGTGAGATAATAAAGTCGATTATCAACTACCTTAAGTTTACAGGCGGTTCAAAGGGGTTAAGTAAGATACCGCTTTATTCGGATTACAGAAACTTTACCGTAGTATTTATTATAACGGTTATAACCATAGTTTTGATTTCAAACCTGATAGATTCAAGAGACGGAAGAGCGATAAAGTCCATTCGTGACAATGATATTGCGGCGGAGTCTATAGGTATAAACATAAGTAAGTATAAGGTCAGTGCATTTGTTATTGCCGCCGGGTTTGCAGGAATTGCAGGCGCACTGTATGCTCACAATGTAGGTATTATAAAGCCGAGTATATTTGACTACAACAAGTCTATAGAGATACTTGTATTTGTGGTACTTGGAGGTATGGGCAATATTCCGGGTTCTATAATTTCCGCAATAATACTTACATTGCTGCCTGAGTTTTTAAGAGGTGCCGACAATCTGAGAATGTTACTCTATGCAATAGTACTTATTGCAATGATGATATTCAACAACAGTAAATTTAAATCAAGCTTATCTCTTAATAAGACCTTCAGAAAGCTTGGAAAGGAGGAATAATGCTGGAGTGTAAAAATCTCGGAATACAGTTCGGAGGATTAAAAGCTGTTGACAGTTTTAATCTAAATATAGAAAAAGGAATGTTGTACGGACTTATAGGACCGAACGGTGCAGGTAAGACTACAGTGTTTAACCTTCTTACAGGAGTGTATAAGCCTACAACCGGAACTATAAGACTTGACGGAAAATTGATAAACGGAAAGACGCCTACTCAAATCAACAATATGGGCATTGCCAGAACATTTCAAAATATAAGGCTTTTTTCAAATATGTCGGTACTTGATAATGTTAAGGTGGCACTGCATGAGAAGGTGAAGTATCCGCTTCTTACATCAATGACTCATATGTTCGGCTTTAATAAAAAGGAAAAAGAAATGGATGAGCTTGCAACGGATATACTTAAAGTGTTTTCACTTGATGATAAGAGTGACACTTTATCAGGCAATCTGCCTTACGGTGAGCAAAGAAAACTTGAGATTGCAAGAGCACTTGCTACAAGTCCTTCACTTTTACTGCTTGATGAGCCGGCGGCAGGTATGAATCCGAATGAGACTGAAGAACTTATGGAGACTATCAGACTGATAAGAGACAGATATAATCTTACAATACTTTTGATAGAACATGATATGAAGCTTGTTGCAGGTATCTGTGAGAAACTCTCCGTGCTTAACTTCGGTACGGAGCTTGCAAGCGGTACGCCGAGTGATGTACTTAACAACCCTGAAGTTATCACAGCATATTTGGGAGAATAGGAGGGACTATGGAAATATTAAAAGTAAATAACCTGGTCGTAAACTATGGAATGATAAAGGCTGTAAAGGGTGCAAGTTTTTTTGTAAATCAGGGTGAGATAGTGGCGCTTATAGGTGCCAACGGTGCCGGAAAGACTTCCATATTGCATACGATTACAGGACTTTTGAGTGCAAAAGAAGGAAACATAGAGTTTGAAGGTAAGGATATCACAAAAACCAAGGCACATGATATTGTTAAGCTCGGTATGGCACATGTTCCGGAAGGCAGAAGAGTCTTCGGAGATTTGACTGTACTTGAAAATCTGAAACTCGGAGCATATATAAGAAATGATAAAGCTGCTATAGAAGAGAGTCTTGAAAAGATATATAAGAGATTCCCGAGACTTGCGGAGAGAAAATCTCAGCTTGCAGGTACACTCTCAGGCGGTGAGCAGCAGATGCTTGCAATGGGCAGAGCGCTTATGAGCAATCCTAAGGTAATAGTAATGGATGAGCCTTCAATGGGACTTTCTCCGCTGTATGTAAATGAGATATTTGATATTATAGAAGAAATACATAAGAGCGGAACTACGGTACTTTTGGTGGAGCAGAATGCAAAAAAGGCACTCGGTATTGCAGACAGAGCCTATGTACTTGAGACCGGAAATATAGTATTGGACGGAGATGCCAAGACACTTATGAATGACGACAGTGTAAAAAAGGCATATCTCGGAGAATAAAAAAGAGGACACAGATGTGTCCTTTTTTATTCTATACCTCCGAGAAGTTTTTTCATAATATACTGATAGATGTCCTGACTGCATGAACGCCAGTTGTTGGTCATAATGGTGGCCTGTTCTTCGTCAGGTGAGTTGATTTCGATATTGATAAGCGGGGTTTTGCCTTCAAGCACTTCACAGTGTACTATGAGGTCATTGCCCGGAAGCTTATAATATTCGGCTGTGGTGGAAACTTCGTTTCGCATACGGAACTTGTTTTCCTGTATAAATTCGTTTATATCGGTGATAATGGCAGGTGAAATCTGATTTCCGAAGAATGAAAGAGCTTCCTCACCCTCCTTTGTCATCTCATATCTTGATGTATTGTTGATATTTTCCACACTTATAAGGTTCGCTTCAAGCAGCTCTGTAAGAGCCTGCTGAACAATAAAATATGTGGTATATTCCTTGCTGACAAAAAAGTCTGATATATTTGAGTTGGTAAGCGGGAATTTCACTTGCTTTAACATATATAGTATCATCAATTTGTATAATGTCATAGGTTCTGAGAGCATCATGTGACCTCCTGTGTATTATAAAGATTTTACAACAAATACATAGGTCTGTAAAGCACAATGCCGACTTATATAATTGATATAGTAATTAGGATATTTTTATGTTAAAATGTGACTTATGGTTTATAGAAGAGGTGTATAGATGAGAGAGCGAATCAATCGTTTGGCAAAGGGTATTATAGAAGAAGAATTACCGATATTGGTCTGTGAGCCGAGTAATATAGACCTGCCTATAAAGGTGGATGAAGCAGTTCGCTTTGAAATAGAAGTAAGAAGTGACAATAAGATACCTTTAAAGGGAGTAGCCTACTCTGACAATATAAGAGTGAAAGTGGTAGATGCGACCTTCGGCGGGATAAAAAATGTACTTGTACTTGAGATCAATTCTAAAAATCTGAACAGTGATGAAAAGATAGAGGGCAGCATCACCTTGGTTACAAATGCAGGTGAAAGAGAGATACCCTATATTTTCTATATAAAAAATACAGATACAGTGCTGGTACTTAATTCATTAAAGACTGTAGACGATTTTATGGTCATTGCAAAAGAAGATATGAGTATTGCACTGGCTATTTTTATGTACAAAGATTTTTGCAACTCAAGTTTTATGAGAGATATAAAACTGCAAAAATTATATGAAACCCTAAGCAGGGGCGATGATTTCAGATCAAATCTGGAAAACTTCTTACAGGCTGCAGGTAATAAGGAGGCTGTAAGTTTTCAACTAGAGAACAGTCAACTTGATTTTGCAAGTGTGGAAGAGGAGAAGACATCTTCCGTAAAAGTCTACAAGGAAAACTGGGGACTCCTTGACATAGATGTTTCAACCAATGCAGGCTTTATAAAGCTTGGTAAGGATAAAATAAAGAATGAAGACTTTGTAGACAATGTATACGAACTTGAATTCACCATAGATCCTAACCTCTTGGACGATAAGAAAAATATCGCAAATATAAACTTTAAAAACGGGCTGAATGAGAAGAAACTTGAGATAGTAATAAATAAAAATCTTGAGAAGGAATATCAAAGAGAGGCCAGACTGTTTGAAAGAAAACAGTGGATAAACTACTTTAAGCTCAGAATGGAATTTGAGCTCAGCAATGAAAAACTCAAAAAAAATGAGATACTCTTTAAGATGCTTGCGGTACTTGACAGATTGCTTGTAAGCACATATAAGAGTCTTTTGGTCAAGCTCTTAAAGGCTGAAATATTTCTTATGCAAGGTGATAAGGCGGGAGCGAAGTCCACTATAAACAGTATCGACTCAAGAATAAAAGAAAACAAGCATGAGCTTAGAGACGAGTATCTGATTTTGGAGTATTTGGACACATATATGTATCCGGATGCCGAAAAGATAAGAGACCTTTGCAAGCTTGTAAAGGATTTATATAAAAAGGACCACTCAATAATAGAGCTTATACTTATACTTAATCTGGATCCTACACTTGCCGACAATCCTTCAGAAAAGCAGAAGTTTTTAAAGAGAGCTTTTGAACTTGGTGACAGGTCATGTATTTTGATGATGGAGTATGCAAGATTGCTGTGCAAGAATCCGCATCTTTTAAGCAGTTGCGGAACTTTGGAGGTTTTGGCGTTAAGCTTCGGTATCAGAAACAATTTGATATCCATAAGTCTTTCCGAAAAGATTTTGGAAGTTGTAAGAGATACAAAGAAGGTAAACGGTGCGATATTAAATATTTTGATTTCAATATATAATGCACTTCCAAGCAATGAACTGCTACAGGATATCTGTGAGATATTTATAAACGGAAATGTAAGAAAGAGCTATGTCAATAAATGGTATGAAAAATGCATTGAAAAAAGACTTGAAGTAGACAAAATATATGAGTATTTTATCTATTCACTGCCTGAAAGATACGATGCACCTATGCCTGAGGAGGTACTTAAGTACTTTGAGAGAATCAACTCAATGGCCGAGGACTTTAAGCTCAGGATATTTGAAAATGTTGTGGAGTATTATCCGCACAACAGTGAGATATACAGAGCATATATAAAGAGAATAAAGATATTTACAATTGACAATGCGATGAAGCTTAAGATGGATTCACATCTCACCAATATCTATTCGGGAATACTTGAAGAGGACGATATAGATGAGAGGCTTGCAAAGATAATTCCTTTCTTGATGAATTCATATGATATATATGTTCCGGAAGACGGAGCAAAGGCTATTATAGTGGTATATCCTGAGCTTAACGGCGAAAAGATATACGAATTAAAGAATAAAAGAGCTTATGTGGCACTTTATTCGGAGAATGCCGTTATTTTGATTGAAGATGAGTTCGGCAACAGATATTACTCAAAGGATATGGTTGTAGATAAGATTTTCTATATGCAAAACCTTATTGACAAGGCATATGAGATAGACAAAAGCCATGATATGCACAGGCTTGAAAAGCTTGACAAGATAGCTGACGGAGTCGGAATAGACCTTGAGGATGTGTCACTGATTGAGAGTGCCGTTGAAGAGATAGATATTGACCAAAGATTCAGAAACAAGCTGATGTCAAGACTTATAGAGTACTTCTGGAAGTCGTTCAAAGAAGTTGATGATATAGATTTCGACCTCCTCAATAAAACAGGTACAATGAGCCTTAATGAGGAGAATATATTCATGTACTGTGATACGCTCATGAATATAGGCAATAAGCTTGAATCTATAGAAATCATAAAATCATTCGGTATAGAGCATATAAAGAAGGAAGACTTATTGACTTTGGTTACAAAGGCGATAGAGGATGATGTCTTTGAGCAAAGCAAAATATTGGTTGCCATAGCTTTTACACTTTATAAAGAAGGTGTATTTTGCGATAAGACTCTTGAATTTATTGCAAGAGCGTATGACGGCAGGACAATGGATATGTTTGACTGTTTGAAGGTTTGTGTCGAACAAAATGTTGAGACCTATGATTTTGAAGAGAGAATCCTGATACAGATGCTGTTTTCAAATCAGACATTAAAGCTTGATGAAGCTTTCGGCATATATGCTGACAGAAAAAGAGTCACGGATACCATTATCAGGGCATATTTTACGGTAAAGAGCGATGCGTTCTTTATGAATGACGAAGAGACAAAGGATGCCGTATTTGAGTATCTTGAGGACGGACTCAATGACGTGGATGATATAAAAGAGTTTCCGAACATCTACATGCTTGCACTTTCAAAATATTACTCAAGGAAGGAAAAACTCAACTTCAAGCAGACAAGGCTTTGTGAGATGATTGTAAAAAATCTTTGTGATGAAGATATGGTTTTCTCATATTTTAAGGCACTCGCAAAGTTTGTTTATGTTGACAGAGATATTTTGGAGTCAACTTTTGTAGAGTATAAGGGCGAAAAGGAAAATATTATACTTAAGTCAAAGATTTTCCCGATAAGTGATAATTTCTTTGAAGAGGAATTTCCAAATGTTTACAAAAATATTTTTGTAAAGTACAAGAAAATCTTTGCGGATGAAATTTGGGAGTATCAGGTTGTGCAGAATACAGACGGTAATATTAAGGTATTGGCAAATGATTGTGTTCAATTCAACAAGGATGAGGACGCAAAAGAGAGCAGGTTTATACTTATAAATGATATTGAGGATTTGCCTGAGGGAAAAGACGAGGAAATGAAG
>CAUQKD010000067.1:0-10408 GCA_963518365.1 uncultured Lachnoanaerobaculum sp.
AGTACAGGTTTCATCAAATTATTATTGTAAGAGGATAAATTAAGTAAGGGGTTAAAATGGCTGGAAGTTTAGTGATAGTGGAGTCGCCTGCAAAGGTAAAGACCATAAAGAAATATTTGGGTACCGGGTATGAGGTTACAGCCTCAAACGGACATGTCAGAGATTTACCCAAGTCAACTATGGGTATTGATGTGGAACATGATTTTGAGCCGAAATATATTACTATAAGGGGAAAAGGCGAGTTGCTTGCTAAACTGAAAAAAGATGTTAAAAAAGCCGATAAGATATATCTTGCAACCGACCCCGATAGAGAAGGAGAGGCTATAAGCTGGCATCTGTCAAAGGCGCTTAAACTTGACGATACCGACAAGAAGGTATACCGTATAAGTTTCAATGAGATTACAAAAAATGCTATAAAGGATGCTATCAAACATCCAAGGCAGCTGGATATGAATCTGGTAGATGCGCAACAGGCAAGAAGAGTGCTTGACAGAATGGTGGGTTACTCTATAAGTCCGCTTCTTTGGGCAAAGGTAAAGAGAGGACTTTCCGCAGGTAGAGTTCAGTCTGTGGCTCTTAGGATGATTTGTGACAGAGAAGCACAGATAGATGCGTTCATACCTGAGGAGTATTGGAGCCTTGAAGCGGAGCTTTTGACCGAGTATTCCAAAAAAAGTGTAAATGCAAAGTTCTACGGCACCAATACAAAGCTTGCTATAAATAATAAAGAAGAGATGGATAAAATCCTTGAAGCCCTAAAGGATGCAAAATATGTGGTTTCGGAGATAAATGAGGGAGAGAGAGTAAAAAAGGCGCCTATTCCTTTTACAACCTCCACTCTTCAACAGGAAGCCAGCAAGAAGTTAAACTATTCCACACAAAAGACAATGCGACTTGCGCAACAGTTGTATGAAGGTGTGGATATAGAGGGCAAGGGTACAATTGCGCTTATCACATATCTGCGTACAGACTCTACAAGAGTTGCCGCAGAGGCGGATACTGCAGCAAGAGAGTTTGTAGGTAAAACATATGGCGATGAGTATGTATCAAAGAATACCGTCACAAAGAATGCAAAGACAAATGTTCAGGATGCGCATGAGGCTATCAGACCTACAGATGTTACACTTACCCCTGCAATGGTAAAAGAGTCTTTACCCAGAGAACTTTTCAGACTGTATCAACTTATCTGGAAGAGATTTGTTGCAAGCAGAATGGAAAATGCAAAGTATAAAACCACCTCAGTAAAGCTTAGTGCAGGTGAGTATATCTTTACGATGTCAGGTTCAAAGATTGTATTTGACGGATTTATGAGCGTATATACGGATGACGATGAAGAGAAGGCAAGTTCGGATGCCGTCATAGGTAAGTTAAAGGTGGGAGATGAGCTTGAGCTTGTAAAGCTTATAGATTTACAGCATTTTACACAGCCGCCTGCACACTACACCGAGGCAAGTCTTGTAAAAGCACTTGAAGAGCAGGGTATAGGTCGTCCGTCTACATACGCACCTACCATTACAACCATTATGGCAAGACATTATGTGGTAAAGGAGCAAAAAAATCTCTATGTCACAGAGCTTGGTCAGATAGTGAACTCGATGATGGTAAATTATTTCGGAAGCATTGTGGACAAGGAGTTTACAGCCAATTTGGAGCAGTTGCTTGACTCTGTCGGAGACGGTAAGGTGAATTGGAAGACTGTAGTATCAAACTTTTATCCGGATCTTGAGTCTGCGGTAGATCAGGCTTCAAAGGAGCTTGAGAATGTAAAGATAGCAGATGAGGTTACAGATGTTATTTGTGAGAACTGTGGCAGAAATATGGTTATAAAATACGGACCGCACGGAAAGTTCTTAGCTTGCCCTGGATTCCCTGAGTGTAAGAATACCAAGCCTTACTTTGAAAAGATAGGCGTTGCCTGCCCGAAATGTGGCGGTGATGTAGTCATCAAAAAGACTAAGAAGGGCAGAATCTATTACGGATGCAGCAATGCTCCTGAATGTGACTTTATGTCATGGAATAAGCCTTCAGCGATAAAATGTCCGAAATGCGGTTCATATATGGTTGAGAAGGGAAATAAACTTCTGTGTATGAATGAAGAATGCGGATATACTGAAAATAAACCTAAAGAGCAATAAAAAGACCTGTGAGAGATTTTCTCACAGGCTTTTTTATTCCTCATCCTTTTTATCAAGGTTTCGTATCTGTTTTGTTATTATGATATATGCATAGACTATTACAGGCATCACGATATCTATGAAAAGAAAGACAAAGAGAAGTTTTGTATTGCTTGTAAATATTGCGACATAGACTGTAGCAAGTAAACTGAAAATAAGTATCAAAAGCAGTATTATTGCAAAAATTCTTTTCATTTTATTCCTCCGTCTGTAGGGTAAGTTCTTCCCAATCTTCCATAAGCTTATCAAGTCTTTTTTCAAGCGCCTCTTTTTGTTTTTGAAGTTCCATAAGTTTGCCGACATTTGAAGCATTCTCAGGGTTTGCAAATTCTTCATCAATAGATTGTAATTTATCTTCAACCTCTGAAATCTCTTTTTCACATTTATTAAGAGCGTTCTTTATTTTCTTTTTTTGAGCTTGAGCAGTCTTATTGTCAATCCATTCTTTCTTTGACTCTGAAACATCTACCGGTTTTTCAGCCTGTTCAGTATTTGTAAGATTGGCGGCTTCCTCTACGGCTTCTCTTTTTTCAATATAATAATCGTAGTTTCCTATATAGTTTAACAATCTGTTTTCAGTGAGGTCAAGTATTCTGGTAGCTGTCTTATTGATAAAGTATCTGTCATGTGAGACATAGCAGACAGTACCCGGAAAGTTGTTCAATGCATTTTCAAGCACATCCTTACTTACTATATCAAGGTGGTTTGTAGGCTCATCCAGAAGTAAAAAGTTTGCTTTTGAGAGCATAAGTTTCACCAATGACACTCTGCCTCTTTCACCGCCTGAGAGATCTGCTATTTTTTTGTACACATCCTCTCCGGTAAAAAGAAATGCCGCCAAAATATTTCTTATCTGAGTATTTGTCATCTCGGGATAGGTATCTGAAAGCTCGTCAAACAAAGTCTTGTCCATATGAAGTACCTGATGTTCCTGGTCGTAGTAGGCAACGGATACATTTGAGCCGTAGATGACTTCACCTGTATCGGGATTTAAAAGACCGTTTATAATTTTTAAAAGAGTAGTCTTTCCTGTACCGTTGTCGCCTATTATAGCAACTCTTTCACCTCTTTTTATCTCAAAGTTTATATCCTGAAATAGTTTTTTGTGATCAAAGCTCTTTGAAAGATTGTGTACGGTTAAAACATCCTTTCCGCTTTCTTTTGAGATATCTAAAGACAGTCTCATATTTTCACTATATGTATGCGGTGCCTCTACTCTTTCAATCTTTTCAAGCTGTTTTTGCCTGCTTTCGGCTCTCTTTATTGATTTTTCTCTGTTAAACTGCTTAAGCTTTGTGATAACGGCTTCCTGGTGCTTGATTTCCTGCTGCTGATTCAGATATTCCTTCATCTTGGCATCTAAAAGCATTTGCTTTTTATTTGAAAAGTCGGTATAGTTGCCAAGATACATCTGCACATTACCGTTTTCTATATCAATAACCTTGCTTACTATTTTATCAAGAAAATATCTGTCGTGAGATACGATAATTACAGCGCCCTTATAGTTTAAAAGATAGGATTCAAGCCACTCTATACTTCTTAAGTCAAGGTGGTTTGTAGGCTCATCCAAAAGTATAATGTCAGGTTCTTCAAGCAGCAACTTTGCAAGGAAAACTCTGGTCTTTTGCCCTCCTGACAATGTATTTATCTTTCTGTCAAAATCGGCTTCTTCAAAGCCCAGTCCCTTTAAGATACCTACAACTCTGCTTTTTACCGCGTATCCGTCCATAAGTTCATAGCTATGTGTAAGAGCGGTGTAAGAAGAGTATAGCTCCTCCAATTCACTGCCTGTCAAATGCTTCATATCTTCCTGCATTTGTGACATTCTCTTTTCCATATTCAATATAGGTTCTATAACTGTATATAATTCATCAATAATGCTGAGTGCAGAGTCCACATTATTGATCTGGCGTAAATATCCGAGTTTTGTGTCCTTTGCAAGTGTAATGATGCCGCTATCGGCGCTCTCTTCTCCGGTAAGTATTTTCAAAAGTGTGGTTTTTCCAGCACCGTTTACACCTACAATGGCAACCTTTTCATGTTCGTTGACAAGAAAGGTTGCATCCTTTATTATCTCATTGCTTCCAAATGATTTTGATATATTAGTGGCATTTAAAATCAAACAATTTGCCTCCTTACTATATAATACACATAAGTATATCCTATACATGCAATTGAATGCAAGGGTAAAGAATAGCGTTATTATCTGTATTGACAATTATATTGATAAATAATATACTAATTGTAGAATTCTTAACAAAGAAACAGATATGCAGTATATGCATATTTTAGATGGAGATATAATGGAAGAAAGAAAGATATCAAGGGCGGTTATTTCAAGGCTGCCAAGATACTACAGATACCTGGGAGAACTTTCAGAAGAAGGAGTTGAAAGAATCTCTTCAAAAGAGCTTAGTGAGAGAATGAAGGTAACAGCTTCTCAGATAAGGCAGGACCTCAACAATTTCGGAGGCTTCGGGCAGCAGGGATACGGCTACAATGTAAGGTATCTATATAATGAGATAGCAAAAATATTGGGTATTGACCGTCAGCACAATATTATTATAATCGGTGCCGGACACCTCGGTCAGGCCATCGCCAACTATGCAAACTTTGAGAGAAGAGGCTTTTTGATTCAGGCGATGTTTGATGTGGATCCGAATCTTTTCGGAAAGACTGTAAGAGGTGCAAGAGTGTATTCACTTGACAGCCTTGAGAAGTTTATTTCGGAAAACGATATTCAGATTGCGGCGCTTACAATACCGAAGGCAAGAGCCATGGAAGTAGCGGACAGACTTATAAAATCAGGTATAAAGGCGATTTGGAACTTTGCACACACGGATCTTACGGTTCCTGGCGATGTAATAGTTGAAAATGTGCATCTGTCCGAGTCTTTGATGAGACTCTCATACAGAGTCAGCAATATGGATGCGATACCTTTTGAAGGAAAGTATGATTAGAGGTATCGGAACAGATATAGTAGAAACAGACAGAATATCAAGAGCAATAAAAAAAGATTATTTTTTGAAAAGGGCTTTTACTGACGGCGAGATTGCTATGGCTAAGGGAAGAAATACCGATATTTTTCTGGCAGGTAACTTTGCTGTAAAAGAGGCTTTTGTCAAAGCATTGGGATTAGGTTTTAGAGGTATCGGACTTAAGGATTTGGAAGTGCTTAGAGATAAATACGGCAAACCCTATATAAGGATTTGCAACCCTGAAAATATTTATCTTATGGATATCAATGAAAAAAATATTTATGTTTCAATAAGCAATACAAATTCTTTGGTCGTTGCAATGGTGGTAATAGAAGTTGATTGATATGTGGAGATAGATATGAGGATACTTGATGAGACTGCATTAAAATATATACCTGACAGAATAGAAGATGCAAATAAAGGCAGTTACGGACATGTACTTGTGATTGCCGGAAGCAACGGCATGAGCGGTGCCGCTTTTCTCAGCTCTATGGCAGCTTATCGTTCCGGTGCCGGACTTGTAAGAATACTTACAGTAAGTAAAAACAGAACGATTTTACAGACATTGCTGCCTGAAGCAATTATTACAACCTATGATGAGAGAGAGGCGTTTGAAAGTAAAGACTGCTTATTAAGTAAGATAAAGCAATGTCTTGACTGGGCAAGTGTTGTAGTGCTGGGTCCGGGACTTTCCACAGAGTACTACGCCAAAATTATTGTGGAATATGTTTTGTCCGAGTGCTATGTACCGATGATAATAGATGCCGATGCACTCAATATAATTGCGTCTGACAATTCACTGACCAAGTACTATACAGACAATATTATTATCACACCTCATATCGGAGAGATGTCAAGGCTTATCAATGTATCTATAGAGGATATACTTGCAGATACACAAAAGTATGCAAAGGAGTATGCAAATAAATACGGTATCACAGTGGTATTAAAGTCACATAGAAGTGTGATTGCCGCCAAAGAAGATACTTTCATCAATGAATCCGGTACTCCTGCTATGGCAAAGGCCGGAAGCGGAGATGTGCTTTGCGGTATAATAGCGGGAATGTTCTGCCTCGGAATAGAAGATGACTTGGCTGTAGCACTTGGCGTTTACATACACGGACTTGCAGGAAATCTGGCAGGACAAAAGCAGGGAGAACACAGTATTATTGCAAGAGATATACTGGACAATATAGGAGAAGTGCTGAATAGAAGGAAGAGAAATGGACTCATATAAACGAGCTTATGCAAAAGTAGATTTGGATGCTATAAAACATAATTTGACAGTGACAAAAAATGCACTGAAAAAGGATATGAAGTTGGCTGCGATTGTAAAGGCGGACGGCTATGGGCACGGAAGTGTTCCGGTATCACTGTATATAGAAGATATTGTTGATTTTTTCTGCGTGGCTACACTTGAAGAGGGAATTAACTTAAGGTATCACGGGATTACAAAGCCTATTTTGATACTTGCCTGTATTCCGAGAGAGAGCTACAAGGAATCAATAGTTTTTGATATAAGAGAATCTGTATTTACAATCGATCAGGCTAAAAAGATAAATGAAGAAGCAAAGCAGATGGGTAAGAAGATGGCTGTTCATATCGCAATAGACACCGGAATGAACAGAATCGGATTTAAGCCGACAAAAGAAAGTGCGGATATCATAAAAGAAATAAATGATATGGAAAATATCGAGGTGGAGGGCATTTTTACTCATTTTCACAGTGCGGATGACAGCGATTTGACTTCCGCCCACCACCAAAAGCAGCTTTTTAGTGACTTTTTGGAACTGTTACACAGTATGGGAGTTAATCCTAAGATTGCACATGCCTCCAATTCAGCCGGTATTGTAAACGGTATCGGAACGGATCTTGATATGGTTAGGTGCGGAATTACCATGTACGGTATAGCGCCTTCAAGTGATGTGGATTTGAAAGACTTTGATTACAGGCCTGCTTTAAGTATTTATTCAACAATTACATACATAAAGCAGATAGGTGTAGGAGAATGTGTTAGTTACGGTGCCACATTCACGGCAAAAAAGGATATGAAGGTAGCAACGATATCATTCGGATATGCAGACGGATATCCGAGAGATTTAAGCAACAAAGGATATGTGCTGATTCACGGCATTAAATGTAATATACTTGGCAGAATCTGTATGGATCAGACAATAGTGGATGTCAGCGATGTTAAAGATGTAAAGATAGGAGATAGAGTGGTTATTTTGGGAAAGAGCGAAAACAGAGTTATTACTGTGGATGAACTGACCAAGAATTCCAATACCTTTTCCTATGAGTTTATCTGCGGTATCAATAAAAGAGTACCTAGGCTTTACTATTGCAAAGATGAATATATAGGGAAAAAGGACTATATAAGAGACTTGTATACTGTGATATAGTGTAATTAAATTTTAATATTGGATAAGTAGGAGATTTTCATGGACGATGCTCATTCGGCATTATTGATTATTAGTATTATAATTGTATTGTTTGTCAATTTTTCAATTCACTCATTCAATTCCGCATTGCGTGAATTGGATAATTCGGATATAGAAGAAGAGGGCAAAGAGGGAAAGAAAGAGGACAGGTTAAGGAAATTCTTAGAAAAAAAGGATAAGGTGCTTTACTGTACACATATAGTAAATATACTTTCCGTAAGTTTCCTCGGATGGTATTTTATAAGGACATTTGGAAGTATTATAAAAAATAAACTGCCGAATACTTTACCTGTATCAATCTCAAGCGGTCTTTCGATTTTTATTGTTGTAGTGGTCTTTTGTATTCTTTTTGTTATTTTCGGAATATCATTGCCAAACAAGCTTGCAAGAAAAGAACCGAAAAAAAGTGTATATACATTTATGAGTATATCTGCCGTACTGATGTTTTTATTGTCACCGATTATATGTATAATTGACGGAGTTTCATATATTATATTAAAGCTTTTCGGAGTGGATATAAAGGCACAGGCGGAGACTGTAAGTGAAGAAGATATAGTAAGTATGTTAAACGAGGGTCATGAACAGGGTATCTTTGAGGGCTCCGAGGCCGAGATGATTACAAATATCTTTGAGCTTAACGATAAGCAGGCAAGAGATGTAATGACACATAGAAAAAGTGTTGTATTTATAGACGGTGAAGATACTTTGCAAGAGGTTATCGACTTCATGTTGACTACAGGTAATAACACAAGATACCCTGTATATGATGAAAATATTGACAATATAATGGGTATTCTTAATATGAAGGATGCTCTGATATGTGAGAATACTACCAACTATCAAAATACGGCCATCAAAGATATTCCGAATATACTCAGAAAGACTGTATTTGTTCCTGAGAATAAAAATCTGAATACATTATTTAAAGAGATGCAGTCACATAAAAATCATATGGTAGTGGTAGTGGACGAGTACGGTCAGACATCAGGCATTGTCACAATGGAGGACATACTTGAGGAGATTGTAGGAAATATTTTAGATGAGTACGATGTGGATGAAGAGCTTATAAAAAAGCTTGCAGACGGTTCATATATAATAAAGGGAATGACACCTCTATCTGATATTGAAGATATTCTTGGTATAAAATTTGATGAAGAGGAGTTGGAAAATTTTGATACTATAAACGGTCTTATGATATCCGAGCTTGACAGAATACCTGAAGATAATGAGAAGTTTGATATTATAATGCATGGTTATGAGTTCAAGGCGCTGAAGGTGTCAAACAGGACGATTAACACCATTAAAGTAACAAAATTAAAAGAGGATGAGGAGCTTAAGGAAGAATAGCGGATTGCCCGGTCCGCTTAGCATGTTTGAAGACAGGGAGTATATAGGCAGAGTTTTGTCTATTGCACTGCCTGTATCACTTCAAATGTTATTAAAGATGATTGTCAATTTTATTGACACTGTAATGATAGGCAAGTTGGGGGAGAGCGCCATTGCAGGTGTAGGTTTGGCAAACAAATACTTCTTTGTATTTGTGTTGCTGGTATTCGGCGTTGAAAGCGGTAGCGGAGTGTTGGCTTCACAGTACATGGGAAATAATGATATAAAAAATATCAGAAAGGTACTTGGACTTGGACTTTTGCTTTCACTAACCGGTGGAATAATTTTTGCAACAACGGCTTTTATTATGCCGGACAGGTTGATGACAATTTTTACAAATTCACAAGATGCCATAACAATAGGTGCCGCATATCTTGGAGTTGTCTGTATTTCATATCCGTTTACGGCGGCTACAGACATCTATGTTGCAATAATGAGAGCGGTGGGAGAGGTTAAAGTACCTGTTATATCAAGTATCTTTGCCATTGTAGTGAATATCATTCTAAACTATATACTGATATTCGGAAAGTTTACGTTTCCGGCACTTGGTGTGGTAGGTGCGGCGATTGCAACTGTAGTGGCCAGAATATTTGAATTTTTATTGACTGTTATACTTATAAAGCTGAAAAATTCCCCGCTTATCTGTTCTATAAAGAATTTGAATCCTTTCTCAAAGGATTTGATAAATCAGTTTTTTGTAACCGCATTCCCCGTAATAATCAATGAGTCGCTGTGGGGGCTTGGTACTACACTTTATTCTGTAGTATACGGTAGAATGGGAGATGCGGCTATAGCTGCAATAACCATTTCCACCGCTTTGCAGGATTTATTGGTGGTTTCATTCCAAGGAATTGCACTTGCCGCCGTAGTAATACTTGGAAACGAGATGGGAGCCGACAATTTGAAAAAGGCGAAGGTATACGGTTCATATACCTGGTTGCTTACAATCATAGTCAGTATATCTGTTTCAATACTTATAGTATTACTAAGAGTGCCTTTTGTAAGACTCTACAATGTGTCTGATAATTTGATGAGTGATATAAAGCTTTGCTTACTGGTATTTGCCATATTCTTACCTTTTAAGGCGGTGGCTACAGTGAATTTGGTAGGTATATTAAGAAGCGGTGGAGATACACTTTTTTGTCTGTTTATGGACTTGTCAGGGGTTTGGCTTATCGGAGTACCTATGGCTTTTATAGGAGGGCTTTACTTTAAACTTCCTATATATATAGTATATGGAATGGTGCTTTCTGCAGAAATTTATAAGACAGTACTGGGGTATATAAGGTATAAACAGGGAAAGTGGTTGAAAAACTTGGCTATAGAATTGACAGTAAAATAATTTAAGTATAAAATAGTTTTTTGGATTAGTATATAAAGGAGAAAATATGTCAGGACATTCAAAATTTGCAAATATTAAACATAAAAA
>CAUQKD010000068.1:0-10173 GCA_963518365.1 uncultured Lachnoanaerobaculum sp.
ACAGATACTTTGGTAATGGCAGGCTCAAACCGTGAAGAAGCCACATATGATGAATTGCCGAAAGTACTTATTGACGCATTTGTCGCCATAGAGGATTCAAGATTTTGGAAACATAGAGGTATAGATACCAGAGCGATACTGAGAGCAATCAGCGGTGTAATCACCGGCAAAAGTTCTTCCGGCGGCGGCTCTACCATTACACAGCAGCTTATAAAAAACAATGTATTCAACGGCGGTAGAGAAAGAAGCTTCGGAGAAAAAGTAGAGAGAAAATTTCAGGAGATGTATTTGGCGGTAAAGCTTGAAAAACAAATGGACAAAAAGCTAATCCTTACAAACTATCTGAATACTATAAACCTTGGAAGCAATTCACTTGGTGTAAAGGTGGCAGCCAGAAGATATTTCGGAAAAGAGGTTTCAGATTTAACTCTATCGGAGGCAACCGTTATTGCGGCTATAACCAAGGGACCTACAAAATACAATCCTATCACAGGTCAAACAGCAAATTCAGACAGAAGAAAAATAATTCTTCAATATATGTACGACCAGGGCTATATCACCAAGGAACAGCAGGAAGAAGCACTTGCAGATGATGTATACTCAAGGATTCAAAATATAAATACTCTTGCAAAGGAAAAAAACAGTCCGTACAGCTATTTTACAGATGCACTGATTTCACAGGTAACACAGGCTTTTATCAATGAAATGGGCTATACCGAAACACAGGCACATAATCTTTTGTACAGCGGCGGTTTATCCATATACACCACACAAGACCCTAACTTGCAACAGATAGTGGACAGAGAAGTAAACAACCCTGAAAACTATCCGGACACAAAGTACTCACTTGAATACAGACTTACTGTCACAGACAGTGAGAAGAACACACATAATTATTCTGAAAAGGATATTAACAAGTACCACTCCGAAACGTTACATGACGGCTTCAACGGACTATATCCGACCGAGGATGCCGCCAAGGCGGATGCAGAAAAATATAAGTCATCTATATTGAAAGACGGAGATACTATAGTAGGCGAAAGTGTAAAGACGGTATTGGAGCCGCAGGTTTCTTTTGTACTTATGGATCAAAAGACCGGTTCTGTAAAGGCGATAAGCGGCGGTAGAGGTGAAAAGACTTCTTCTCTCTCACTTAACAGAGCCACAGACACAACCAGACAGCCGGGTTCCACATTCAAGGTACTGTCTTCCTTTGCACCTGCACTTGATACAAGCGGAAACACTCTGGCGACCACTTACTACGATGCCGAGTACACATTGGGAGATAAAACCTTCAAGAACTGGTATGACAAACAGGGGTATCTCGGCTGGTCAAGTATTCGTGACGGTATAGTATATTCTATGAATATAGTTGCCCTAAAGACACTTATGGAGACGGTTACTCCGAGAGTCGGTGTACAATACGCTACAGACTTCGGTATAAGCACACTTACCGATCAGGATTATAATGCTTCACTTGCACTTGGAGGTCTTACAAAGGGTGTCAGCAATCTTGAGCTTACAGGCGCCTTTGCCACTATTGCAAATCAAGGTGTGTATACAAAGCCTATGTTCTTTACAAAGATTGTAGACCACAACGGTAAGACAATCCTTGACAATACTACTCCTACAACACATAGGGTTATAAAGGATTCCACCGCATTCTTGCTTACAGATGCCATGGCGGCATCCACTCAGAACAACAGAAAGTTTGCAAGCAGCGGAATCAATGTAAACTCCACATCCACCAGAGCGCATCTTGACCATATGAGCGTCGCAGGTAAATCAGGTACTACATCCAACAATGTGGATGTATGGTTTGTAGGCTTCACACCATACTATACCGCAGGTGTATGGGCAGGTTGTGATGAAAATCAGACGCTTTCAGATAACGGAGGAACAAGCTTCCACAAAGATATCTGGAGAAAGATAATGACCAAGGTATCCGAGGGGCAACAAGATATAGGCTTCCCTGTACCTGATTCCGTAGAGACTGCCGTAGTATGCAGAAAATCAGGAAAGTTGCCTATACCTGGAGTATGTGACCACGACCCGAGAGGAGATTCAACATATACAGAATACTTTGCAAAGGGTACCGTACCTACAGAAGTCTGTGACCATCACACTACAGTTACGGTTTGTAGAGACAGCGGACTTTTGCCTACACCTAACTGCCCTACCACTACAAGAGTGGCTCTTATAATTCCAAGCGGACAGTCACAAACAGACGACTCACAATATGCAGTACCTAGTGCCACCTGTAATATACACGGCGATGTCAACCCTATAATAGGTTCGGAAGCACCTACTGAAGGTGCCACTGACAATCAGGATGTCGGTGTGGCTCCGAACGCCAACCACCCTGTAGTCACGCCAAGGCAAAAAAACAATGTTTCTGTCGGTGTAGCACCGGGTAGTGACACTGTCGGAGCAAATCAGTCTCCAAGCCCTGTTATAACTCCAAGCAAACCGGACAAAAAGAATAAGAAAAAGCAGCCGTCAGATATAGTCACTCCTGAGACCACCGCTCCGGCACATATAAAATCAACTCCTCCTACAAAGAGTGATGATGATTCGGATGTACTGCACGGTCCTGGAGTATCTGCTCCGAAAAATGACGGACCTCATGCAAGCCCCGGACCTTCAGTCTCAACCGAAGGACCCGGAGGTCAGGCATCGCCTATACTTGTAGGACCGGGAGAATAAAATAAAGGACCGATGCTTCATACAGTCATGTATGAGACATCAGTCCTTTTTATATATTAACCAAGTATCATCTTATCGCTCAGCACCGCATCGGTTCCCGAATACAACTTCATCACATCTGCGATTGTCATATTCTTTCTCATATCTCCCTCCAATACGGTCATTATTTTACCGCTGTTCATAACTATAGTTTTATTACCGAAATCCAGCGCATCCCTGATATTATGTGTAATCATCAGCGTAGTAATATGATTTTCTGTAACAATCCTGTTTGTTATCTCCATTATCTTCTTACTGGTCTTCGGATCAAGTGCCGCAGTATGCTCATCAAGTAAAAGCAACTCCGGAGTTTCCATAGTCGCCATCAAAAGTGTCAGCGCCTGTCTTTGTCCTCCGCTTAATCCTCCAACTTCATTCTTTAACCTGTATTCAAGCCCTATACCAAGCTTTGCACAGACAGATTTGAAATACTCTCTGTCACTTTTTCTTACACCGAATCCGAATCTTATCTTCTTTCCGCGGCTGTAGGCAAGTCCCATATTTTCCTCAATAGTCATATGTGGAGCTGTTCCCTTTAGAGGGTCCTGATATAGTCTTCCTATAAACCTTGCTCTTTTATGCTCCTTCATATAGGTAATATTTTTTCCGTTATTATATATCCTGCCGCTCTCCACTTCTATATTACCTGCAACGGCATTTAACATAGTGGACTTTCCGGCTCCGTTGCTGCCGATAACCGTAGCAAAATCGCCGTCATTTAATGTAAGACTCAGATCACACAGTGCTTTCTTTTCATTTACCGTATCCTTATTGAATATAACATTGATATTTTTAATTTCCAGCATGTATCTTCCTCCATCTAAGCAATGTAGGCTTTATCAAAGGTATACTGATTGCAAGCACTACTATCACAGCCGAGAAAAGCTTCAGATATATTGCAGGCAAGCCAAGGCTGAATGCAATTGCAAGCATTATACGATATATTATCGCGCCTATTACCACCGCAATAAGGTGCCTTAACATACCTCTCTTACCTATAACGGTTTCGCCTATTATAATACTTGCAAGTCCCAGCACAAGCATTCCGGTTCCCACACCATGTGTAGCCGTCATATTGTACTGTGCGTATATCGCACCAGAAAGCCCTACCAGTATATTGCAAAGTGCAAATCCCAAAACTTTCATAGCATCGGTATTTATACTTGAACTTCTGACCATAGCCTCATTATCACCTGTAGCACGAAGTGACAGGCCTATCTGTGTCATCAAAAACAATTTGAGTACTGTCACCAATACCGCCACTATTATCAAAAGCAATATCAGTTTTCCTATATCCACACCTGCAAGAAAGAACTTGCCCTCAAAAGGAGTAAATATCGTCTTCTCGCCATAGAAGAAAACACTCGGCTTATCACCCATTACAAAAAGATTTATGGAATACAATCCTGTCATGGTCAATATTCCGGCAAGTATAGCATGTATTTTCAATTTTGTATTAAGTATACCTGTAACAATGCCTGCAAGCATTCCTCCAAGTACTCCCATTATAATTCCCATAAGCGGATTCTTAGCTACGGACCATACCGCACTGTATGCAAGCCCTGTAACAAAGCTTCCGTCTACCGTAAGATCCGGCAAATCCAAAATCCTAAAAGTTATGAACAGTCCCAATGATAATATTGCAAATATCAGTCCTAATTCAATACTTCCCAGTAATGTTGATAATGTCATTTTTTCTCCTACTTATTTGATTTGATTTCAACAAACTTCTTATCATTCTTGATACTGTCAGGTATCTCTATACCGAGCGCCTTAGCAGTATCTGTATTTACATATATGAAAAGATCATCTTTGAACACCTTTACAGGTATTTCATTTACAGGCTTACCCTTAAGTACTTCATCCACCATCTTTGCCGTTTCTTTTCCGAGATCTGTATAGTCAATACCTACTGTAGCAAGACCTCCGTCCATTACCATTGAATCTGCACCTACATATACAGGTTTCTTAGCCTTGATTGCCTCTGATGTAAGTATAGGCATTGCCTCGGCTACCGTATTGTCATTTGAAACAAATATCATATCAACTTTCTCAAAAAGTGATGCTGCCGCTGTCTGAAGGTCCGCACTTGTTGAGATACTTACTGTCTGAAGTTCAAGATTTTTCTCCTTTGTATACTTCTCAAGTAAACCTAAGTTGGTTACAGAGTTATCCTCTCCCGGATTGTAGATAAATCCTACTTTCTTTACATCAGGAGTAATTTGCAGTGCAAGGTCCATTATCTTATCTATCTGTACCGCATCGCTTGTACCTGTCATTCCCTTGTCAGGTGCATTCATATCTGTAAGCACACCTGCCCCTATAGGATCTGTTACCGCGGAGAATACTACAGGTGTTGTTTTTGTAAGGCTCATTGCTCCCTGTGCTACAGGTGTTGCAATAGTTACCACTACATCCTGCTTATCTCCCTCAAATCCCTGGACAATACTTGTAATATTTGATATATCTCCCTGTGCATTCTGAAAGGTAATCTTTACATTCTCACCGTCCACATAACCGAGATTTTTCAGTTCATCTTTAAATGAATTGTATATTATATCAAGTGACTTATGCTCTACAAGCTGTATTACACCTATTTTTTTCATATCTTTGTTTGTATCTGCTGCCGCACTCTCTGTTTTAGATGATTCTGTAGCCGAACTCTCCGATACAGCAGCATTATCACTGCTCTGTGTTACTGCAGACTTAGGTGTACAACCTGCCATAAGTACTGCACCAATTGCGATAATTCCAAGTTTCTTTATTAAATTCATTTCTCCTCCTTAGGCATCTGATATTGGAGTAAATTTACCGACAGTGACTTATGCACTAAAAAAGGCCTTGTCATCCCAAAGGACAAGCAAAGCCTGCGATACCACCTTCATTAGTAAAAATACTCTCTCTACAAAAATGCCGACACATTTTCTGCCCGGTAACGGGAGCACCCGTCTTAGCTACTTGTTTCCTTTCACCTCGCCCTCATGGGTCCATATTAAAATCGTCATCACTATCGGTTCTCAGCACCTCCGACTCTCTGTAAGTAACTAATTTCTTTTCTCCCAATCAACGGTTTTATTCTTTTATACTTTAAAATTTAAAAATTGTCAATATTATACAATGAAATTTATGCATTTATCTTTTTAAAGAACCTTACAATAAGAGGCATTACAATAACAAATGAAATCACATCCGCCACAGGCTGAGCCAGCTGTATTCCATATATTCCAAAGAACCTCGGAAGTACGGCAACCATCGGTATAAAGGTAATTCCGCTTCTTAAAAAAGATGCTATTGACGAAGCGAGGTTTTCACCTGCCCCCTGAAACATCATACTTGCGGCCAATGTAATAGGTGATATAAATAAAACTATACATTGTGCTCTAAGTGCAAAAGTTCCTACACTTATAACATCCGCATCATCTCTGAAAAGCCCTATTATATGACCTGAAAAAATAAGCGAAAGCACACTTAAAACTCCAAGGATTATCATACTTAGCCCACAGCAAAATACAAACGCCCTCTTTACACGCTTAAATTTCTTCGCACCGTAGTTGAAAGCCGATACGGGCTGAAACCCCTGTGATATGCCGAGCGCGATGGCAAATATGAAATTACAAACCCTGCTTACAATACTCATTGCGGCGATGGCCGCATCACCGTAAGGCATCGACATATAGTTAAGCACCATTGTAGATACACTCATCATTCCCTGTCTGATAAGACTTGGTAAGCCTGTATACAATATATTAAGAATATCCTTTATATCCCACGAAACAGCTGAAAATCTAAGCCTTGATACCGTCCTGTCTCCTCCGAACATGGCAAGCAAAACAAAGAAACTTATAACCTGTGAAACCGCAGTGGATATGCCTGCTCCCAAAGTACCCATATTTAGTACGAATATAAATATCGGATCACCTATAATATTCAATACACCTCCAAGAGTAAGCCCCACCATTGCAAGAGCTGCCTTACCCTCATATCTGAGAACATTATTTAACACACAGCTTCCGGTCATAAAAGGAGCTGACAAAAGTATACATATGCCATAAGATTTTGCGTAAGGCATTATAGTGTCCGTACTGCCCATTATCCTAAGCATCGGCTCCATAAATATTATACCTATAATCATTATAAGCACACCTAGAAACAGTGACATGAAAAATCCTGTAGATGCAAACTTGATGGCCTCATCTCCCTGCTTATTTCCAAGCTTTCTTGATATATTTGAACCGCATCCATGGCCGCACATAAATCCAAGCGCCTGATTTATAGTCATAAGAGAAAAAACTATACCAATAGCGGCGGAAGCACTTGTTCCAAGCTTTCCTACAAAGAATGTATCCGCCATATTATAGATATTAGTGACAAGCATGCTTATTATAGTAGGCACACTGAGTCGCAAGATGAGCTTCTCCACGGAAGTCTCAGTCATTTCCTTATATTGTCTGTCCAAAACGCTCATATTGTCCATAACTTACCTACCCTTTTGTTCACAAATAAAAAATATAATCGCCGTTACAATAAAATAAAACCATGTAGCGGGATTGGAAAACCATGTGGTAAAAAACGACAGCGCCAAATATACAAACCACTGTGCGTATATCATATAAAAAACAGCATGTCTCGTACTTCTTATCCACTTTTCAAAGAAAAAGCTTATCGCTCCTAGTATGGCAGAAAATACTCCCACACCGATTATACCGAAATCATAAAAAGCGTCATAAAACAATGTCACCGTCGTAAGCTCGGTCTTATTTACAAAGATCGGAAAATCCACAAGCTTAGGGTATATGAACTTGAGTCCTGAAAGAGCCCAAAGCGGGAAAAGCCCCTTAAGTCCGAAGCTGTGCTTAGGCAACTCCTTAATCAAGGTATCAAGATTATCATAATTGTTTGCAATATATATATATGGCTGAGTAATAAAAATAGGCAGATTATATTTCATCTCAAAGATGCCGTTAAGATACTCCACATTGTGGCTCCTTGCAACTGTTAAAAGCAGATATACCGGTACAATAATCAGTACAACCGCTATAAAATAAAGAGGTTTTATCTTATCTCTTTTTAAAATAAGCAATGTTACAAAGGCCATCAGTACCGCAAACATAAACTGAAACCTTGAAACACAGAGTATAGGTATCAGCATAGCAACAATATTTGCAAACACAAGGAATACCCATTTTACAGCATTTAACTCCTTCTCCTCACTTAGATATATTATGCTGAGTGAAGGCACAAGAATACAGCTCACCGTAAAATAATGTACTCCCGAGACATGAAAGTATGAATACGCATGAGGTACTCCCCTTAAGAAAAAAGGTATAAATCCAAGTTTTATAGCCTCTATGTTAAATGCAACTACGGAAATCATTGCAAGCATCACTATACATATATACAGCCTGTTTTCATTACTCTTTTCAATGACTCTTGTTTCCTTATTTTTATAAGGATTTCCAAGATATCTCTCCAGCCATTCAAACATCATATAAAAGCATCCGAAAGCCAGACAAAGACAAATCCATGTCGTATTACCCCAAGGTCTTGCCAAATGTGACAGTTTTATTGCTGAAAGTCCCTCTCCTCCTACAAATGCAAATGAAAATATTCCTCGAAGGTTCACTAAAGACTTTGAATATCTGCATTCCTTTATATAAAGATATAGTGCCACTATAATCTGAACAATCCCGGACAGGGCGTATAGCCCCGTCCGGGAAAGTAAATAAGCCAAAAGACTGCCTATAAGATATATTAACATCCAAGCTCCTCTGATATTTTTTTCAAATAATCTTTTATTTCACTCTCACATCCCATCTCAAGCACCTTATCAACCTTAGCTCTTAAGTCCTTACTGTCACAAAGTGAAACTATCTGTCTTGACTTTAATATACTTGAGGCGGACATGGAGAACTCATCAAGACCCCAAGCTAAAAGCACAGGTACCAGTAAAGGATCGGCTGCAGCTTCTCCGCACATACCTACCATAATTCCGGCCTTTTTGCCCTCTGTGATGACTCTGTTGATACTTCTCAGTACTGCAGGTGAGAATGCCGAATACAGATTGGCAACTTTTACATTACCTCTGTCCACAGACATTGTGTACTGAATCAAATCATTTGTACCGATGCTAAAGAAATCGACCTCTTTGGCAAAGAGATCCGCAAGCAATGAAGCCGCAGCGGTCTCAACCATTATACCTACTTCAATATCCTTATTGTATGCAATATTCTTCTCATCAAGTTCAGCCTTTATATTATTTATAAGAGCTTTAGCCTCTCTTATTTCATCCATTGATGTGATAAGCGGCAACATTATCTTTATATTTCCGAAAGCACTTGCACGAAGTAATGCTCGAAGCTGAGGTATGTAGATATCATCCTTTCTGTCAAGACAAAGTCTTATGGCGCGATATCCGAGGAAAGGGTTTTCGTCCTGTGCAATGCCCATATAAGGAATTTCCTTGTCTCCGCCTATATCAAGAGTTCTGATGATTACAGGCTTTCCTTCCATAGCTGTAGCTACCTGCTTATAGCTTTCGAACTGCTCCTCTTCAGTAGGCATACAGTCTCTGTCCATAAATAAAAACTCGGTTCTGAAAAGTCCTATACCCTCTCCGCCGTTTTCTATTACCCTCTTGACATCATCAGGGCTGCCGATATTTCCTACTATCTCCACCTGTTTACCGTCTTTGGATACACTCGGAAGTGTCAAATATTTCTTCAGAAGTTTCTTAGCTTCATCATATTTTTTCTTCTTATCTCTATACTCGCTCTTCTCGGACTCGGTAGGAAGTATAATGACCTCACCGCTCTCACCGTCAAGTACAATTTCACTGCCGTCTTCAATATCCTCCGGCAAATCAGACAATCCTACTACGGCAGGTATCTCAAGCGCCCTTGCAAGTATTGCGGAATGTGATGTCTTTCCGCCGAACTCCGTCACAATACCAAGTACATTCTCAGGATTAAGCCCGGCAGTCATAGACGGTGTAAGATCCTTGGCTACCAGAATACTTCCGTGCGGAAGTGTTGAAAGGTCGCTGCTTTCAATTCCCATAATCTTCTTAATGAGTCTGTCCTTTATATCTCTCATATCTGCCGCTCTTTGTTGCATAAGCTCATCATCCATTGAAGCAAATACAGCCGCATATTGATTGCATACCTCTTCCACTGCATACTCTGCACAGATCTTTTCATTCTCTATAAGATTTACCATCTCATCAATAAGCATAGGGTCAGACATCAGCATCATATGTCCAACCAAAATCTCAGCTTCCTTTGCTGAAGCATTCTTCTCAAGCGACCTTGACATTTCCTCAGTCTCGGCCTTGGTAAGTTCCAAAATTTCTGTAAAGTTGGTCACTTCGGCCTCAATATCTGAAACAGTTCTTTTTACAACCTCAAAACTCTGCTCTTTGACTACTTTTGC
>CAUQKD010000069.1:0-10158 GCA_963518365.1 uncultured Lachnoanaerobaculum sp.
TTCAGATGAAGAGATATACAGATATTTTCATGATGCCATGAAAGCACAACATAAGTATATAAATGCCGATAATATCATATTTGATATGAGATATTATTGTTATTATAATCCACATACAAAAAGCTATGGTAATTTGGAATATCTTAATATGTTAGATTATAATCTTAAATTATATAAAAATGTGTATGTGATTTACACAGGAAATGCGAAAAACTGTTTTGAGTTAGCAAGCAAAGAAGAAATTGATGCATTAAGATTACAGAGAAAATAGCATAATTTTCAACTCCGATATAAAAACCCTATTGACAAATACACACCGTTCATGTAGAATACATACTTGCAATGTGTGTGTAGCTCAGCTGGATAGAGCACTTGGCTACGGACCAAGGTGTCGGGAGTTCGAATCTTCTCACGCACGTTATTAGAACCTCAGCAACCTTGCTGAGGTTTTTGTTTTATAAAAAGTAAGTAAAAGGAAAATATGGGAATAGTAAAGGCAACAAAGCTTATATTTGATTATATAACAAGAGATGAAGCGGACAATGTAGAGGATGTAAAAAGGGCTATCAATAATTTAAATATTGATATCACTCAAGGTGATTTTGTAGCGATTTTAGGACATAACGGCTCTGGAAAATCCACCTTTGCAAAGCATTTAAATGGCATATTATTACCTACAGAAGGTACTGTACTTATCTCTGATTTGGATACGGCAAATGATGAGACACTTCTTGATTTGAGAAAGATGGTGGGAATGGTATTCCAAAACCCCGATAATCAGATCATAGGAAATGTAGTGGAAGAAGATGTGGCATTCGGTCCTGAAAATATAGGTATTCCGACAGATGAGATGTGGAAGAGGGTGGATGCCGCACTTGAGGCGGTAGGAATGAGCGCTTACAGATATAAATCTCCGAACAAACTTTCAGGAGGACAAAAGCAAAGAGTGGCTATAGCAGGTATTATGGCAATGAAGCCGAAATGTATTGTTCTTGATGAGCCTACCGCAATGCTTGATCCGAACGGTAGAAAAGAAGTTATAAAGACGGTGCTTAAACTTAACAAAAAAGAAAATATTACTGTAATACTTATTACTCACTATATGGAAGAGGTTATAGAAGCAGACAGAGTTATAGTAATGGATGAGGGTAAGATAGTAATGGACGGCACGCCTAAGGAGGTCTTTTCTCATGTGGAAGAGCTTAAGAAGCTGAGGCTTGATGTACCGAGTACAACCGAACTGGCATATGAATTGAAGAAGGCGGGATTAGAGTTGCCTGACGGTATACTTACATTGGATGAGTTGGTAGATAACCTTTTGCCGATACTAAAATAAACACATTTGGAGAAGAAAATGCAAGAAAATGTGCAAGATATTCAAATAGAAGCAAAGAAATTAAATTTTATATATGGAGAAGGAACTGCTTTTGAACAGTATGCCTTAAAGGATGTATCATTTAAGATAAGAAGGGGAGAGTTTGTAGGAATTATCGGACATACAGGCTCTGGAAAGTCAACATTGATACAGCATCTAAACGGACTGATAAAATCCACTTCAGGTGAACTTTACTTTAACGGTGAAAATATATATGCTCCGAAATATGACCTAAGACTTTTAAGACAAAAGGTAGGACTTGTATTTCAGTATCCTGAGCATCAGCTCTTTGAGGTGGATGTGCTTTCAGATGTGGAATTCGGTCCGAAAAATCAAAAGCTTCCGGAAGCTGAGGTGGAAGCCAGAGCAAAGGAAAGTCTGGAACTTGTTGGGCTTGACGAAAGCTTTTATAAGAAGTCTCCTTTTGAACTTTCAGGAGGACAAAAAAGAAGAGTTGCCATAGCAGGAGTTTTGGCAATGAATCCTGAGGTACTTATATTGGATGAGCCTACTGCGGGGCTTGATCCTAAGGGAAGAGATGAGCTCTTTGATGAAATCATTGAGCTTAAGAAAAAAAGAGATATGACCGTTATCCTTGTTTCACACAGTATGGAAGATGTAGCAAAATATGTCGATAGACTGCTGGTTATGAATAAGGGTGAACTTGTGTTGGACGGTACGCCGAAGGAAGTTTTCAAACAGTATAAGTTCCTTGAAAGTATAGGACTCAGCGCACCGGGAATAACTTATATAGTGGAGAGACTGAAAAAAGAAGGTGTAGACCTTGGAGACGATATTACCACAATAGAAGAAGCCAGGGATAAAATATTAGAATATATCAAGAGAAAGGATAAAAATGCTTAGAGATATCACATTGGGACAGTACTATCCTGTAGATTCTTTTGTACACAGACTTGATCCGAGAACAAAACTTTTCGGAACTATGGTTTTTATTATTTCTCTTTTTCTGGCAAATTCATGGCCTGGTTACGGACTTGCAATCCTTTTTTTGGCAATTGCAATAGGACTTTCAAAGGTTCCTGTAAAGTTTATGCTGAAGGGACTTAAGGCGGTACTTGTTCTGCTTATAATAAGTGTAAGTTTTAATCTGTTTTTGACTGATGGAGAAGTGGTTTTTAAGCTTTGGATATTTAAGATAACAAGAGAAGGTATCAGAATATCGCTGTTTATGGGAATGCGACTGATTTTCCTTATAGTAGGTTCTTCGGTAATGACACTTACAACAACACCGAATGCACTTACAGACGGTCTTGAAAAGAGCCTTGGATTTTTGAAAGTTATAAAGATACCGGTGCATGAGATATCAATGATGATGTCAATTGCACTTAGATTTATTCCCATATTGATAGAGGAAACGGATAAAATAATGAAGGCTCAGATGGCAAGAGGTGCCGATTTTGAGTCGGGAAATATAATACAAAAAGCAAAGGCAATGGTTCCGCTTTTGGTACCGCTTTTTATTTCTGCAATGAGAAGAGCTACAGATCTTGCTATGGCGATGGAAGCCAGATGCTATCACGGCGGTGAGGGCAGAACCAAGCTCAAACCTTTAAAATATAAGAAGATTGATATAATTGCATATTTATATTATTTGATATATATGCTTATATGTATTGCTTTGGTTTTTGTTTTTAGGAAGTAGGGTAATGAGAAGAATAAGACTTATAGTATCCTATGACGGTACAAATTATTGCGGCTGGCAAAAGCAGCCTAACGGAATAACTATAGAAGAAGTATTAAATAATGCCATTTCAAAACTTACAGGTGAAGAAATAGAGATAATAGGTGCCTCAAGAACAGACTCGGGAGTACATGCCTATGGAAATGTAGCCGTATTTGATACTAATGCAAGAATGGCGGCAGATAAGTTTGCATTTGCCATAAATCAAAGACTTCCTGATGATATCAGAATACAATATTCCGACGAGGTGGAAGCAGGTTGGCATCCGAGAAAGAATGACTGTATAAAGACATATACCTATAGAATTTTGAATCGAAAGATTGATATACCTACAGAAAGACTTTATGCACATTTTTGCTATTTCAATCTGGATGTTGAGAAGATGAGAGAGGCAAGCGGATACTTTATAGGAACACATGATTTTACAAGCTTTTGCTCACAGAAATCTCAGGCCTCATCACCTGTAAGAACCATCTTTTCTTTGGAAGTGTTACAGGATGAAGATATGATCACTGTTGTAATAAGAGGTGACGGTTTCCTCTACAATATGATTCGTATTATAGCAGGCACTCTGATAAAGGTAGGTATGGGCGTTTATCCGCCAAGTTATATCACGGAGATAATGAAAGCAAAAAACAGAAAACTTGCAGGGCAGACAATGCCTGCAAAGGGACTGACTTTAGTTGAAATTGAATATATTTAAGCAGGATGCGAGATGATCGCATCCTTTTTTATTAAATTTATAACAAAGTTTTTCAAAAGACAGCAAGATAAGTAAAAATAAAAGCATAAAAAGCAAGATAGGTGTAGTAAATATATTACGAAAAATAGTACAATCATTAAAAATAAAGGAGGAATATGTTATATTCGGCAGAAATTAAGCATGATAAAAGCAGCCTTATCAGTTTATTCGTAACTGAATTTAGAATTTATGAGAAAAGGACTATTTTATTCAGACTATTGTTGGGAGCAATTATTGTAATATCAGCCATACTTTTTAGTTTGGCAACTCCAATAAAAGGCATAATGATTGCTGTAGGAGCATGGTTTATTTCAAGTACCGATTTTCCGGCAAGACTTAGAGCTGATGAAAATATTAGAAAGTTCGGGAGTGAATATCCGAAGCTTAAGTACGAGTTCAAAGGTTCAAACTTTACAGTTACTCAGATGAAATCAATGATTATAGATTATTCAAAAGTAGAACATTTGGCAACAGATAAGAAATATATTTATATCTTTATGGGCAGGTCAAATGCAATAATGCTTGATAAAAATGAATTGAAATCATATTTAAAAAATATTGATAAGCCTGTACCGGAATCATTTGAAGCTTTTTTGGAAGAAAAAACAGGTAAGAATTTTGAATCAACAAAAAGTCTTATATCAATTAATTTGTTTGACTTATTGGATATTTTAAAAAGTAGAAAATAATTACAAATATATGGTGAGTCCAAATATTTGTATTATATAGGAATAATATTCCGGATAAAAATTAGGAGGTTATTATGGTAATAAAGAAAATTATTGCCGGTGCCCTGGCAGGAATGACGGCATTGTCACTTGCAGCTTGCGGTGCACCAAGATTTACAGTAAATGACGCAGGTGAGAAAGTTTTCAACTTAAAGCTTGGTCATAATATGGCTGAGGATCATACTGTACATATTGTTTTGTCGGAGTTTGTGGAAAATGTGAGAGAGAAATCACATGGTACTATAAATATCACAATATTTCCGAACGGTACTCTGGGTTCCGAAACAGATATGATTGCTCAGATTCAAGGGCAGGCACTTGATATGGCAAAAGTTTCCGCATCAACATTGGGAAATTTTTCAAAACTTTATAATGCATATGCGGTACCATATGTTTTTAATGATAAGGAACATTATTTCGGTGTAATGGACAGCGATATAGCAAAAGAAGTGTATGAGTCTACAGAAACTGACGGCTTTAGAGGACTTACATGGTTGGATTCAGGTGCAAGATCATTCTATACAGTAAAGAAGCCTATAAGAAAGCCGGAGGATCTGAAAGGGCTTAAGATAAGAACAATGGATTCAAAGATGGCTATTGATATGATGAAGGCACTTGGAGGTTCTGCAACCGTTATGGGATATTCGGATATTTATACAGGATTGCAGCAGGGTGTAATTGACGGTGCTGAGAATAATGTTACAGCTATGAGAGACCATGGTGAAGTGGCACATTATTATTCATATGATGAGCATACAAGAATCCCAGATATTATAGTTATGTCGGAGAAAATCTGGGATGAAATGAGTGATGAACAAAGAGAAATTATGAATGAGTGTGCAAGAGATGCATCACAGGAATATATAGGTAAATGGGCGGAATTTGAGAATAAGGTTGTAGATAAGGCAAAAAATGAGTTTGGTGTAGAGTTTGTTACAGATGTTGATAAAGCTGCATTCCAGAAAGCTTGTAAGCCGATATATGATGCTTTAAAGACTGAACAGCCTGAAGTTTATAATATAGTTGAAAAGATACAAAATTTCAAAGTACAGAAATAGGTGGAAATATGAAAGCACTTGATAAATTTTTGGATAATGCCATGAAGTTTTTGATGGCGGTAGCTATGGGTTCACTTGTAGTTGGCGGTACATGGCAGATTTTTACAAGATGGATTTTAAAGAATCCTTCTACATTTACTGAAGAGTTTATGAGATATATGCTTATATGGGCAAGTATGATTGGATCTGCATATTGCTTTTATAAGGATAAGCATTTGGCACTTGATCTTATAAAGGATAAGCTCAAAGGTACACCTGCAATGTGCTTGTCGGTTTTTATCGAAGTATGTATACTGGCATTTTTGTTTTTAGTATTTGTTTATGGTGGCGGCCGTATGGCAATAAGCTCCACCAACTATTCACCTGTAATGCATATACCTTTTAAGGTTTTGTATATAGTGCTTCCGTTGTCAGGTATTTTGGCGATACTTGGAAGAGTTTTAAAATATATTCAGTATTTCAGTGAAAGAAAGGCAGGTAAATAAGTGGTTATACAATCGGTTTTAATGCTTTTTGGCGTGTTTTTTGTAATGTTATTTGCCGGAGTTCCTATTTCAGTCGGTATAGGTATAGCATCCATTGTAACTGCTCTGGCAAGTTTTGATCCGAATCCGGGTATCGGAGTTTTATCATTTATAGCGGCACAGAGAAGTTTCTCAGGTATTGACTCATTTTCATTATTGGCATTGCCTTTCTTTACATTGGCAGGAAATATAATGAATAAGGGTGGTATTGCAAACAGACTTGTACGACTTGCAAGACTCTTTGTAGGTTGGATTCCGGGATATCTGGCGGCTACAAATGTACTTGCAAATATGTTCTTCGGTGCTATTTCAGGTTCATCCGTTGCGGCTACATCTGCAATGGGAAGTATTATGAGTCCGCTTGAACTTGAAGAAGGCTATGATCCGAACTATTCCGCAGCTGTAAATATTTGTTCGGCACCTACAGGAATTATTATTCCACCGTCAGGTCCGCTGATTCTTTATTCTATTACAGCAGGCGGAGTTTCAGTTGCGGCACTTTTTATGGGGGGATATCTTCCGGGTGCATTACTTGGCATTTGTGTTTTGATAGTAGCAATGTTTATTGCATATAAAAAGGGATATAAATCATCAACTGTAAAAGAAGATGTTCCTGCAATTAAAATAGTGATTGAGGCTATACCGTCATTACTTGCAGTTATTTTGGTTATGGCGGGAATCCTACTTGGATGGTTTACAGCTACAGAGGCAGGAGTGGTTGCGGTACTTTACTGCGGAGCACTTGGATTTATATACAGAGAGCTTACAGTAAAGAATGTATATGAACTTTTAGCAGATACTATGATGAGCTCTGCAACAATACTTTTCCTTATATCAACATCTACCATTATGTCATATGTAATGACAGTTTCAGGGATACCGGGAGCTATCAGTTCTATGATTATGGGAGTATCAGATAATAAATTTATTATTTTACTTATTATGAATGTATTCCTTTTGGTTATGGGTATGTTCCTTGATCTTACACCGGCAGTACTTATTTTTACACCTATATTCCTTCCGATAGTTAAGAGTATCGGTATGAGCCCTGTGCATTTCGGTATAATGTTCATTATGAATCTCGGTATAGGTTCTGTAACACCGCCGGTAGGCTCTTGCTTATTTGTAGGTTGCGGTGTGGGTAATGTTAAGATTGAGGGTGTAACAAAGTATATTATTCCAATGTTTATAGCCATGGTAGTGGCGCTGTTCCTTATCACATATATACCTGTTATATCACTTGGTATACCGTATCTGGCAGGACTTGTGTCATCAATCTAATAGGAGTGTTTATGCAAATAGTAAAAAAATTTGAGTCCTTATCTAAGGACGGTAAGTCTTATATAGTACATACTGATAATGCAGATATAAAGATTTATTTTCTTACAGATGAAATTATAAGAATAAGAGTATCTTTTGACAAGAAATTTAAGGAAGAATCATATGTTTTATCAACTGTAGGTTGGGATGACAGACTTGATAATGTATTAGGTGAATACAGAAAGAAAATAGAACCTATCAAGCCCGAAATAAAAGAGGATGAAGATCAAATAATATTTGAAACTGCAAAACTGAATCTGGTTCTTGATAAAAAAAGCATAGGATTCAGTCTGTATGATATAGACGGAGATTTATTATACTCGGATTTAAACGGTAATCCTTTTATACTTGATTCAAACAATAGAGTAAATCACTATTCAAAGATGGAAGAAGATGAATGCTTCTACGGTTTTGGAGAAAAGGCGGGAATCTTAAATAAGAATAAGACTTTACTACGAGAAAGAGCTACAGATGCTATGGGCTATGATGCCGATAAGATGGATACATTGTATAAACATATACCGTTCTATATCAGAATGAGGAGAGCAAGTAAAAAGGCTGTAGGACTTTTCTACCACAATTTTTATGAATCAGTCTTTAATATGGGCTGTGAAAAGAGCAATTATTGGCCAAGATACACATATTTTCAGGCGGACGGAGGAGATATAGATCTCTATCTTATCGGTGGTAACAGTATCAAAAGGGTAGTGGATAATTATACTTTATTGTCAGGAAGACCTGCACTTTTGCCAAAGAGAGCACTTGGATATCAGGGTTCATCAATGTATTATCCTGAACTTGAAAAGGACTCTGATGACGCGGTGTTGGAATTTATTGATACCGTTAAGGAAGAGGGATTCTCGATAGACGGCTTCCATCTCTCAAGCGGCTATACAAGCTATAATAATAAAAGATGCGTATTTACCTGGAATCTTGACAGATTCAAAGATCCAAGAGATTATTTCAAAAAAATGAATGAAAAAGGAGCACAGAATGTTCCTAATGTAAAGCCCGGAATACTTTTAATGCATCCCAAATTTGACGAGTTTGTAGAAAAAGATGTATTTGTAAAGGACTCTGAAAAAGATACCTACGCCATAGGAAGCTGGTGGGGCGGAGACGGAGCATTTTGGGATTTTACAAAGGCTGATGCCAGAAAAGCTTGGAAAGAGTATCTGACAGAGAATGTAATAGATATCGGTACAGACTCTATTTGGAATGACAACTGCGAGTATGATTCACTCTTAGATAAGGATACAAAAGTGGATTTTGATGGAGAAGGCGGAACGATAGGAGAATTGAAGCCTCTTATGAGTACTATAATGTGTCAAATAGCAAATGAGGCGGTGGTTGAACATAATGAAAATGCCAGACCTTATGTGGTTTGCAGAAGTGGAAGTGCGGGTATCCAAAAGTATGCACAGACATGGTGTGGTGATAATCTCACCAACTGGACTTCTCTAAAATATAATATTCCTATTATCACAGGCATGGGGCTTTCAGGTCAACCAAATGAAGGTGCGGATATAGGCGGTTTTGCAGGTCCTGCACCGAGTGAAGAACTCTTTGTGCGTTGGGTACAAAACGGTATATTCCAGCCGAGATTTTCAATCCATTCCGCAAGCAGTGACAATACTGTAACCGAACCATGGATGTTTAAAAATTCTACCGATATTATCAGAGATGCTATAAACTTCAGGTATAAACTGACACCTTATTTCTATTCTTTGGAGTATGAAGCAAGCAAGTATGGCAGTCCGATAATGAGACCGTTGGTATATGAATTCCAAAATGATGAAAACACTTTTGATGAGAGTTTTGAATTCACATTGGGAAGAGATATTTTAGTGGCGAATGTAATTGAAGAAAACGCAAAGAGCATTGAAGCATATCTTCCAAAAGGTAGTACATGGTATGATTACAATGATAATTTTAAGAAATATGAGGGTGGACAGACTATAAGTATACCTGTTGATATTTCCACCATACCTATGTTTATCAGAAGCGGTGCCATTATACCTATGTCAGGAAATAAGCTTACAAGTATGGCGATGGACAAGGTTGAAACTTTGGAGCTTTTGGTGGCAACAGGTGAAAACAGAAACTTTGTACTGTATGATGATGACGGTGTAAGCAATGACTTCCAAAAAGGTGTATTCAAAAAGACCACTATAGAAATGTCGGGAGATGAGATTGTAAAGCTTAACTTCAAGTCTGAGGGAAGCTATAAGGACAGCATAAAAACTGTAAGAGCGAATATCATTAAGAAGGAAAAGAGTCCGTATTGGGTCAGCCTTGCAGGCAGAAGGCTGACACATTTCTTAAACAGAAGAAAATTTGAAGCATCAAGTGAAGGTTGGTATTATTCACAGACAAACAGAAGCGTTGAAATAAAATATGCCAATCCGGAAAGTGATTATGAGCTTATTGTATCTTTTGAAATGTTTGATTTGATAGGTATGTAAATGATAGTAAAAGGCTTTGAAAAATTAATTGAAACCCAAAACGGCTATATGATAGAGGCTAAAAATGCCTCTATCAAGGTTATTGCACTTACCGATGAAATAATCAGAGTAAGGGTAAGCTTTGACGGGAAATTTAGTGAGTCTTCGTATGCTCTGGTAACCACTGCTTGGGAAGATGATCTGGATGAACTTTTTGCAGGTGAAAGAACAAGGATTGAAGCTGTCAAATTGGACTGTATAGAGG
>CAUQKD010000070.1:0-10138 GCA_963518365.1 uncultured Lachnoanaerobaculum sp.
CCTTTGCCACTCTCCTCATCATAGGCAGGTATATCATACTTCTCCATAAAATCAAGCACAGCCTTCAGTACGGTCTTATTTTCTTCTATCCCGATAATACAGTCATCAAACTCTACAATGCTGTGAGTTCTGCCTGCGAAATATCCTGTGATGTTTTTGCCGTTCTTTCTTCCGAACGGAAATTGGGATTTATTTCTGTATCTTATCGGGTCTTCCATACCGATGATTTCTTCTATCTCTACATTTGAAAGGTCAAATCCGCCTATTCTTTTCAGATGATTTTCCACTTTGTTTTGCTTTAGTTTAAGCTCCGCATTATAATCAAGACTTTGTAATGTACATCCGCCACAGCTTCTTGCCACCGGACATTTGGCCTCTATTCTGTCGGGGCTCTCCTTAACTATGCTGTCAAGTCTTGCATATCCGTAGCTTTTCTTTGTTTTCATCACCTTTGCTATGACTTTATCTCCGATAACAGTATCTTTTATAAACCATGTGAAGGCATCGGTTTTTCCGATGCCTTCGCCATTTTCTCCAAAGTCTGTTATATCAACTGTTATCATTTCACCTTTTTTGTAACTTGCCGTATTATCAGTTTTCATATATCTCCATTACTAAACTTATAAGACTGTTTTGATAATCAGTCTATATTATCGACTTTATATTATACACTTGTCTTTCTGTAATTGCTCTCAAGTAATTTATTATAACCGAGCCATCCTGTAGCTCCGTCCTGTCCCTGTGCCAACAGCTCAATAAATGTCTCCATCTTTGCATCCGCATTATCCGCTAAGTTTAGTGCCAAAGCTTCTATAAGCGCAGGCTTTTTAGGTGAGCCGTATTCAAGCTCTCCGTGATGAGCCAGTATACAATGTATCAGCTCATTTGAAAGCTTCTTCGGGAATCCCGGAATCTTGTCGATATGTGCTTTTAATATCTCAACACCTATTACGATATGTCCCACAAGCTGACCTTCATCGGTATAATCGTTTGCAGGGAATGCCGACAGCTCTCTGGTCTTTCCTATATCATGACAGAGCGCCGACGTGATAAGCAAATCACGATTCAATGATTCATAGTTATTACAAAAATATTCACAAAGTTTCGCCACTCCCAGAGTGTGCTCCAGTAATCCGCCAAGGAATCCGTGATGTACGGTCTTTGCTGCAGACGATGCCTTAAAGGTAGTCTGAAATTCAAAATCATCTATAAAGATTGCTGTCAAAAGCTTATTTAGGAACGGATTTTTTACCGACTTTATCTTATCTTTCAGTTCACCAAACATCTTGTCAATATCTTTTTTAGATACCGGTACATAGTCAGACGGTGTATACTCCTTCTCATCCGCTTCTCTTATTCTTGCCACCTTAAGTTGCAATACATTGTTAAAAGATGTAACATCACCGTCCACTACAACAAATGTCATAGCGTCCACATCAGAGATACCTGGAGAATATAAATCCCATATCTTTGCGTCAATGCTTCCTGTCTTATCATGCAGGCTAAGACTGGCATACTCTTTGCCGGTCTTTGACATTGCAATTGTCTTTGTCTTGCACAGATAAACCTCTGAAACATGCATTCCTTCTTTTAAGCTTTCAATAAATTTCATCTTCTACCCTTCTAGCTCCTGGCACCAATTGTTGTCTCAAAATTCAGTTCTGTAAAACCATCTTTACCGGAACGGCTCACTTTGATATTTACCACTTGGTTTGGCTTCAGCTTTTCCATTATATTTTTAAACCCTATAATAGAGTTCACTTCCTCGTCACCAATCATGGATATTATATCACCTGATTGTATACCTATGTTGTAGGCCGGAGAATCTGCCCTTACTTCTGTTACATAGACTCCGTTCGGCATCCCCTCGGGTGCCTTATCCTTGTCTATATCAAGTGCACGAACTCCCAGATATGCGGAGCCCACACCATTTGTCATATTTTCAATAAGCATCTTCAAATCCGATATACCATATGCCATTGATATAGGGCTGTCGCCGTCCAAATTTGAAATCACACCTACCAACTCACCTGATGTATCTATCAAAAACGTACCTCTGTTGTCTAAATGCTTGTCACAGTATATTACCCTGCCATATCCGTCAAAAAAGCTTGCATTTTTTTCAATAGCGGTCACATTGCTGATATCCAGACTTCTTGACACTCCCACCGGACTGCCTATAGCCAATATAAATGCACCTTTCTTCAGCTGATATGAATTTCCCAGTACAATAGGTTCTATACTCTTGACCTTCTCTCCCATAGAAGAGATATCCACGGAAAGTATCATAAGATTGGTCAGGCTGTCAGTTCCAAGTACACTTGCTTCTTTCACGCTGCCGTCAAAAAATCCTACTCTAATACCGCCCTCTATGGACATATTTGTAGTCAATACAATAAGATTATCACCGGACTTTGCTACTGCAATTCCTGAGCAACTGCTTTCATTTTGCAATGTGTTGTCAAACCAATCTGTATTTGTGGTGATTGCACTTATCTTCACTATTGTATTATCTTTATTTTCCGCAACCTTGCTTAGACCGGCATACATCTGTTCCAAGTTCTTTTCACTCAAGTCTATACTTTCTATAGCCGATGCCACTATATCTTCTACAGGCTCAGACGACGACTCCTCCTCACTTCCCTCAAGGCTTGTCTCCTCCTTTGGAATCTGTATAGTGGTTTTTGTCTTTTTGCTTAGTATGTTTTTGTTTATAATATGTGATGTCAACGCCGTAGTCGGGCCTGCAACCATTCCAAAAACAACAGCAAGGCAAGCTGCCGAGACAATCCTCTTACGCTGATCTTTTTTCTCTTCTATAATAGTCTGCTTTATAAAAGGATTTTTCTCATCAGACTCATGGTCTTTTTTTGTATTTGGCATAAAAACCCTCTGCTTTCAGGATATATATTATATAATATCTCGCTCTCCCTAAGTAAGATTATAAAGGTTTACAGCCGATTTATCAAGCAAATGTAACACCGATTTAACATAAACTACATACTCTTAATTAAAGTCTCTTAAGAGTTTCTCTTTTTAAAATAAAGTAAAGGCTTGCAGCCACAGGAACCGCAACAAATACTCCGAATATTCCGAAAAGGCTGCCTCCAAGTGCTACCGCAACTATTACCCACATGCCCGGAAGTCCTACAGAACTGCCTACCACTCTCGGATATATTATATTGTTTTCAAACTGCTGTACTATGGTATGTACTATGATAAATATAATCATACTTGAAAAAGACTTTGTAATTATCATAAGTGCTCCGATAAAGAGTCCGGCATAAGCTCCTATCACAGGTATCAGCGCCGTCACCCCCACCAATATGGATATGGAAGATGCATAAGGCAACCTCGCTATAAGCATCACAATATAGAGCAGTATACCAAGTATTATCGCCTCTTTTACCTGACTGATAAAATAATTTCTGAAACTTTTATTAAAAATACTCAGTACATCAATTACAGTATCTCTCTTTGACGGTAAAAAGGCTCTTAAAAGTTTATCACCCTGCAACGCAATTCTTTCCTTGTCCACAAGTATATATATTGCAAACACCACCGCCATAAAGACAGATATTATAGTATTGAAAAATCCCGATATTCCGCTTATCACTCCCATAAGGATATTTCCTACACTTGACATTACACTGTGTATAAGCTTTGTGACATAGCCTGAAATATCTATATTGTTGATATCAATATTCATTATATCGGCAATCTTGTCCACTATATTATTTTTACTGATACTTTCGATTATCTTTTTTATATCACTTGGATTTGTATACATTATTGAAAACATTATCTTTACAAGCTGCGGAATAATAAGACCAAGAAGCAGTACTATCACCAACACAAATGTAAATATTGACAATACTATTGATACAATTCTTATGATTTTTTTATTATGAAATTTTTTCAACAGTAAATCTTCATATGAATCCATAAGAATATTTATAATATATGCCATCATTGCGCCCGCCACAAAAGGCATTAATGTATTTGTCACCCTTAATATATAACTCTCTACAGTCCCGAAGTACCTGACTGTTGTGTATACTATGAGCGTTGCAACTACAATATATACAATATATTTTTTCTTTATATTATTCAAAATATTACCCTTCCGTCATTTTACAAAGTGCTACCTTATCTACCTCATCGCTGATAAATGCATTCTCATCAAAAATATCCAGTACTCTGAATTTAGAGTATCCTCTTGGCAATGTGATATCCAAAAGCTCCGAATCTGAGAGTCTCAGTAATTTTTGTTTACCCTTCCATTCATCCGTTTTAAAAATAGGGGATAAAATCAGATATTTCTTATCTGCACTGAATTTTCCTCTCACTCCGCGCTTCCCTTGCAGTTTATCCAGTCTTTCCGCTCCCCATATTTTCTTTTTATAAACTCCGTCTTTTGTTATTTCCACATACCAATAATACTTGTAAGTACTAAGTCCTGCCGGGTTTACAATATCAGCTTCTAAAAACGCATATATAGCATCATCCTTTATCATCATACTTCCGATTTGCGGATAGTTATATTTAAAATCCATCTTATGATAAAGCCCGTCCGCCTCAGACAATGAGTCAAAAAATCTTTTCATTGTATTTTCTGTCGTAAATACAGGCTGTAATATGTCTTCAAATTTTATAGTATTTTCATCTTTATAATATTTAAAAAATGTAAAGCTGTTTGCAGCCATCACCTCCATACTTACACGACAAATAACAGGATAAATACCGTTCTCTCCCAAAGTTGAAATCTCCGTTATATTTTCAGCCATACAAGATTTCTCTATATTTATGTGAGTAAATAATCCGCTGTTCTCTTCAATTTTTAGAACCTTATCTTTACTGATTAAAATTATACCGTTATCCGTATTAAGCAGCAGTTTAGCATTTCTATCCTCAGTATTTATTAGAATAAACCTATATTCATTATTCTTTAACCACAAAACGCCCTTATTTTTCTCACTGTCAATACAGTAAATAACAAATTCATCCTTTGCTCTTGCAAAATAATTCTTTACATATATAGGTGCATACTTATATGAAACCTCAAAAAGAGTTATACCTTCTATATGCAGCTCCGATAACTTTTCCAACTTTATTTTCATAGATACTTAAATCTCCACTATTCTGTCAGCAAAATCTTTTGCTTCATTTATATCATGTGTAACAAAGATTGCACTTTTTCCATCAGTATACTCTTTTATAACAGTCATAGCCACAGCTTTTGTCTTTTCATCAAGCCCCTTTATCGCCTCATCAAATATATAAAGACCGGCGTTTCTTGCAAGGCATCTTGCCAGTGCCACTCTTCTTTTTTGTCCCCCACTCATTGTATTTACTTTTTGTGTGCTGTCAATTTCAAGCTTGCCCAAGATTTCTTTTGCAAGACTCTTATTTCCTTTCAATAAGCATACATTTGAGATTGCACAAAAGTCTTCACAAAGTCTGTTCTCCTGAAAAACTGCAGACATCTCATTTGGAATTCCCCTCTCACCGCTGTCCGGCTGTTCAAATCCCATTATAATATTCAATACGGTGGTCTTTCCCTTCCCCGACTTTCCCATAATTGCGATATGCTCACCTTCATCCACACTTAGATTAAAGTCCTTTAAAACCTCTATATCTTTAAAGCTCTTACATATATTTTTCAGTCTCATCAATAAATCCTCTTTAACATATAGAAAAACCTCTTTATCATAAGCACTGCCAGTCTTTCAAATACCGCACTGCATATGATAACTGTCAATGTTATCGCAAATACCTTTGAGGTATCCAAATACATCTTCGCATCAAACAGGAAAAATCCGAGAGTGTCTTTGGGTCTGCCTATTACCTCCGCCGCAATACCCGACTTGAATGCAATACCTATGGATGCCACGCTTGCCGACAACATAAATGATTCAAGTGCAGGCAAATAAATATATATAAGTTTGGCATTATTACTCATCTCAAATATCTTTGCCATCTGAAGCATTTTCACATCCACAGACTTCATCCCTTCCAATGTATTGGCATAAAATATAGGCATCACCATAAAAAAGCATACAAATAATGACAGTCCCCCACCTCCAAGCCATATAAGTATGATTATTACAAATGACGCCACAGGTATGGAGCGAATCACCATAATATAAGGTGAAATATATATTTCAAATAACTTAAATCTGTATGACAGTCCTGCAAGGAATATCCCCACTCCGGTACCTGTTAAAAATCCTAAAAGTATTTTGCATACACTTTTCCACATCCCCGTCCAAAAGACACTGCTAAGTCCAAGTTCAAGCAGTGCTTTCAATACCTCTGTAGGTGAGGACAATAAAAATGACCTATTAAGAATCATTGCCGCTGTTTGCCAAAACAGCAGTGCAAAAAGCACTGCTGTAATCTTGTGTAACTTACTTTTATTCATATTATTTTCCGGTGTAGTAGAACTCTTCTCCCGGCAATGCGCCACCTACAGACTTAGGATCAGCATCAAAGAGTGTCTTTAAATACTCTTCGGCATCCTTTTTCATCTCATCACCTGTGATGGAAACCAGATTACAATAAGGTATTGCTTTGGCTGCAACAGGTGCTTTGGTAATACCGTTTTCTTCTACAAGCTTAGACGCATCTTCCACATTCTCGTTGATCCACTTCACAGAATCTGTGTAGTTTGATAAAAATTCATCTACAAGTGCCTTGTTTGACTCCAAGAAGTCGCTTCTTACAAATATTCCGGATGTGATAAGCTTTCCGCCTGTTCCTATAGCATCCCATTCCTTTGTAAGGTCAAGTACCGTCTTAAGTTCAGGCATCTTTGTCTGTGCTACCGTAACAAAAGGCTGCGGAAGCATCACTACGGCATTGTCTGTATTTTCAACGGCTGCCAATACCTCGTCTGCAGACGATTTCCAATCCATAGTTACATCCTTGTTTATATCCATACCGTGTGCAGACAGTATATAGCTGAGTGAATACTCAGGTGTTGCACCCTGACCATGTGCCGTTATTTTCTTACCCTTAAGGTCCTCTATACTCTTTATATTCTGATCTCCCTTTTCAAGGATATAGAGTATACCGAGTGTACTTGCATTAAGCATTACCACCTTGCCGTCAGACTTGTTGAAAAGTACGGAACCCATATTTACAGGTAATGCGGCAATGTCCACCTCTCCGTTTAAAAGCTTAGGCGCCATAACGTCAGGTGCATCTTCCATATCAAAGGATACACTGTATGAAAGACTGCCTTTCTTTGCATCGTCTAAGAGCTTGACCATTCCCATGCTTGTAGGTCCCTTAAGTCCTCCAAGTTTTATAGTACCGAGGCTCTCCTCGTTTTCAGAACTTTGAGCTACCGTTGTCTGATCGCTGCCGCTTTCACTTGCACTGCTGCTTTCTTTTACATTTGCTTTTCCACAGGCTGAAAGTGCCAATACGGCACATGCCATTATCGCTAATAATCTTTTTTTCACAAAAAACCTCCAAAATATTTATTCCGAGCAAATAAATCCTCTTAATTATAAAGTTTCTCAATAAGATATTCTTTATATCCTATGCCAAAAAGGAGCAAAACCTCTTCAGTTTTACTCCTTTTATTTTAAAGAATTTTCATAAAAATATCAATATTTTAGTTGTTATCTTCCTTGATATTATCTACAGCATCATGAACCGCATCCTTTGCGCCTTCAACATGATCTTTTACTTCATCTACGACATTATCGGCTGCATCCTTTACATCTTCTGCAAAGTCCTCTGCATGATCCTTAACATCACTTGCAGCATCCTTTAAGTCATCAACCTTGTCATTAACTTCTTCTTTAAGGTTAGTTGCTCTTTCTGCTGCTGCAGCTTTTACTTTTTCTATCTCTTCTTTAAAGCCGTCTATATTTAACAGATGTGACTTTATATTGTTACAAAATTCCTTAACCTCTTCAGGAACTTCCTCACCTCTTGCAAATCTTTCAAAAAGTGCATCGCTTAATTTCTTCTTTTCTTTCTCAATCTCAGCATTCTCTGCTGAAATCTTTGTATTAAGCTTGCTGATCTCCAAAGCGTCATTTGTCTTATCACCTACCTGCTTTGCAAAATCGCCTGCAGACTTACCGATATTCTTTGCAACATCACCTAATTGATCAAAAAATCCCATTTTAATACCTCCTCAATATATATAATCCTTCATTGAACTATTAACCGCAATCAAATCTGATTTAGTCAATTATAGCAAATACAAATAATTTTACAATTTATTTTATCTTAATATTTATTATGTTTTTGATACATCTTAAGTATTACTCTATAGCAATATTTCCTGATAGTGCCTGCATATATGTATTGTAATCTGTATTAAGTTGAAGTCTTGCACTCTCCCATTCTGCCTGCTTTTGTAAAACTGAAAGCCTGCCTCCAAGATACTGTGCCGTTGAGAGCATACCCATGCTTTTTTGTGTATCAAGTGCATTCTGTGTAGCCTTAGATGCCTCCAATCCGGCATTTGCCGCTGCAAGATTGCCCTTATCTGTCATTATATTATTGTAAAGCTCGTTTATATTTGCTCTCAGTATATCCTCATCCTGACTTGACTGATACAGCTTGGCATCCACAAATGAACTTGACTTTGAAGATGTATTATGCCTGTTCTTTATAAGTGTTGCATTATTTCCAATAGCAGTATTTATATCCACGCTTGGATTTAACTTATTTATATCATCATCACTTACATCAGGTATATCCGCAACAGTCACATCAGCATCAGGAGACCAACCGCACATAGTGATAAGTGTACGATAAAGTTTCTCCTTATTTGCCTTCAAAGTCACAAGATTTGCCCTTGCATTTGCCAAGTCACTTTGAGCCTTTATAATATCCGCATTCGTTGACAGACCCAGACCGCCGGTCTGATTTGCAACACGCAGAGCCTCCTCATACATATTTATCATACTGTCAAGTATCTTTTCCTGATTTTCTATATTCTTATATCCAATCATAATTGCTCTTACACCTGATATCACCTGCTCCTGTGCATTCCTTATAGGAGCATTGGCAGCTGTTATCTGCCTTGACAGCTTATCCTTGGCGGTACCCATTGCCTGTATACTCATTCCAAGACCTTTGCCCTGTGCCTTATATAACATTGTATTTACAATATCACCGTCATTCATTGCGGCAGTCGCCTCACTGTTCATTTCTCTTTTTGCAGACCTTAAAGTATCAAGTGCAATATTTAAGCTGTTTATATTGTCATTAAACTTACTCCATGCAGAGGAAATATTTACATTGAAATTTTTCACCAAGTCCTCTATCTCACTATATTCCAATGTATTGTCCATAAGTTTTGCCCAAGTCTCTTCACTGTAGCCGTTTAACTCTGCCTGTGTCTTTCCCATCTCTGAAGGATTCCCCGGACTTTTCACATATGCAAGTGATGTCACAGGTGTAGCAAGTGCCATACAAAGTGACAAAGCTAATATTCTCCTTTTCATTTATGAACCTCCTTATGATGTTGATGCAAGTCCTTTTATTGCCCAATCATAGTTTGCTATTGCCTGATTTATTGCATATCTGCTCTGCTCCAAAGCTCTTTTTGCATTCTCTGTTGTTATCCTTTGTGTATCAAGTTCCAGCTTACTTATCATTCCAAGCAAAAACCTTTGATTTGCAGTCGCCAGATTAGTCTCTTGCAGGCTTGCAAAACTGTTTGCATAATTGTAGCTTTCCTTAGCAGAAGCTATATTTTGTGCAGCTACAACAAGTGCAGTTGCTATATTTTTCTTATTATCTTCAACGGTCAGCTTCAAACTTTGCTTGTCCGAGTCTGAGCTTGCATTTTCCAATTTCTTTTCATTTATTCTCAGTGTGTAGTTATTTTCCAATGCTTTTTGTAAATCCGCACTTGGATCAAATACTCTGTTCATATCAGGCGCCGGTATATCTCCTACATTCGGTGTGGCATTATAGCTCCATCCTGTCATTACCTGCAGCTTCTTAAGTACCGTATTGTTATCGGATATCGCCTTGTTCACAGCATTCTGTGCGTTAAGTACTTTTTCCCTTGCATTAAGTACATCTATATTTGTACCTGTTCCGGCGTTTAACTTTGCATTTGCCGTATTTAATGCAATATTTGCAAGTTCAAGATTGCCCT
>CAUQKD010000071.1:0-10032 GCA_963518365.1 uncultured Lachnoanaerobaculum sp.
CACTGTGGCCTGATTTTGACAAGGAAGAGCTTTTAAAGGCTATAGAAAGCTATAGCCATAGGCAGAGGAGATTTGGAGGTCGTTAATGTTTTTTAAAAGACTGATAAGCGGAATAGGACTTTTGATAGTTGCCGTTTCGGCTTTTTATATCGGAAGTATTCCGCTTGTAGTGTTATCTGCGCTTGTTTCAATAATAGGTCTTTTTGAGTTTTACAGGGCTCTTAACTTGGATAAGAAAAATATTGCATATTTGGGATATATATACTCGCTTGTGTATTATTGCCTGGTGTATTTTAAACTGAATCAATATATTTTCTTTTCAATAATTGCATTTTTAATGATTATATTTGCGATATATGTCTTTACATTTCCGAAGTATAAGACTGAAGAGATATCACTTGTATTTATGGGAGTGGTTTATATTCCGGTACTGTTTTCTTATGTATACAATACCAGAACATATGCAGACGGCAAATATCTGGCGTGGCTTATACTGATATCCAGCTGGGGATCAGATACCTGTGCGTATGTAGTGGGATCACTTATAGGAAAACATAAGATAGCTCCCGTACTAAGCCCTAAAAAGTCTGTAGAGGGAAGTATCGGAGGAGTATTGGGCGCGGCTCTTATAGGAGGCATAGTAGGTTTTATTTTGTCCAAGCATTTTGTAAATATAGGATCGCCTGCATTTACCTGTGCCGTTTCATGCGGTATCGGTTCCGTTATATCACAGGTGGGAGATGCGCTTGCCTCGGCTATAAAGAGAAATCACAATATAAAAGACTACGGAAATTTGATTCCGGGGCATGGCGGCATACTTGACAGATTTGACAGTATGATTTTTACAGCCCCTGCAGTCTTTTTTGCAATATATTTTTTAGGATAAGATAATGAAAAGAATATCTATTTTGGGATCTACAGGATCCGTCGGAACACAGACAATTGATATAGTAAGATTAAATGATGATGTAAAAGTGGAGGCGCTCACCGCGCATAAAAATATAGATCTGCTTGAAAAGCAGATAAGAGAGTTTAGACCGAGAGTGGCCGCCATATGGGAAGAATCGGATGCAAAGCTTCTTTCAGACAGGATAAAAGATACCGATACCAAAGTGTGCTTCGGCATGGAGGGACTTATAGAAGCGGCGACTGTAAAAGAAGCCGATATTGTGGTAACCGCTGTTGTGGGAATGATAGGAATAGAACCGACAGTTGCCGCAATAAATGCCGGAAAGGATATTGCACTTGCAAACAAGGAGACTTTGGTGTGTGCAGGCCATATTATAATGCCGCTTGCAAAGAAGACAGGTATAAATATATATCCTGTGGACTCCGAACACAGTGCAATCTTTCAGTGCCTTGATAAGCACAATCCTATAAAGAAGATTTTACTTACAGCCTCAGGCGGTCCTTTTAGAGGATACACTAAAGAAGACTTACAAAAAGTTACATTGGAGGATGCACTGAAACACCCGAATTGGAGCATGGGCAAAAAAATCACCATTGACTCGGCTACAATGGTCAATAAGGGGCTTGAGATAATAGAGGCCTCACATCTTTTTGATGTGGATATAGATGATATAGAGGTGGTAATTCAAAAAGAATCCATTATCCACTCTATGGTGGAGTTTAAGGATAACGGTATCATTGCACAACTTGGTACTCCCGATATGAGACTTCCTATTTCATATGCACTGTTTTATCCTGAAAGAAGGTATATATCTGATGAAAGGGTTGACTTTGCAAGTCTGGCTACACTGAATTTTTCAAAACCGGATTTGGATGTGTTTGAAGGACTTAAGCTTGCCATGCGTGCAGGCAAGAGAGGCGGAAGCGCTCCTACAGTTTTGAATGCGGCTAACGAGTGGGCTGTTGCAAAGTTTTTGGAAAAGAAAATACGATTTACAGATATACCTTATCTTATAGGTAAGGCATTGGATGCTCATGAGTTCACAAAAAATCCATCAATTTCTGATATTCTTTCACTGAAAAAATGGACTGAGGAGTATCTGGAAAGGATAAAGATTTGAATATAGTTATAGCGCTTATTATTTTTGGAGTAATAGTATTGATACATGAGTTTGGACATTTTTTGTTTGCCAAGCTCTCAGGTGTAAAAGTGGTTGAGTTTTCTGTAGGTATGGGACCCAGACTCTTTTCTATCAAAGGAAAGGAAACAAAGTATTCACTGAAACTTTTGCCTCTTGGCGGTTCATGTCAGATGTACGGAGAGGATGAAGATGAGGACGAGCCCGGAAGTTTCAACTCCGCTCCGCTTATTGGCAGGATTGCAACCGTGGCGGCAGGGCCGATTTTTAACTTTATTTTGGCATTTTTTGTTGCCATATTTATAGTCGGAAATGTAGGTGTGGATAAGCCTGTTATAAGCGGACTTATGGACGGATTGCCTGCACAAACTTCCGGGCTTCAAAAAGGAGATGTTATAGAAAAGATAAACGGCAGACATGTTGATTTTTACAGAGATTTGTCCACCTATCTTTTTTTACATCAGGGAAAGGACATCACACTTAGTGTCAGAAGAAACGGAAATGAGGAGAAGAATATTTCAATAACTCCTGTATACAATGAAAAGTACTCTCAGTATATGATAGGTATTGAAAGTTCGGGATATCAAAAACTGAAGAGTCCAATTGAGGTATTAAAGTATTCATTGCTTGAGTTCAATTATACTTTTTCAACAACTGTTGATTCACTTTTGTACCTGCTTCACTGTAAGGCAAATGCAAATGAAATAAGCGGCACTGTAGGTATTGTTTCAATGATCGGCAACACTGTGAATGAGTCAAAACCCTACGGTATATTTGTGGTTTTATTATCACTTTCACAGATGGTACTTTTATTAAGTGCCAATCTGGGTGTTATGAATCTTTTGCCGCTGCCGGCACTTGACGGAGGCAGGCTTATCTTTTTGTTTTTGGAGGGTATATTCAGAAGACCTCTGAACAGAAAGGTGGAAGGGTATATACATTTGGCAGGTTTTGCACTTTTGATGCTTTTGATGGTTTTTGTAATGTTTAACGATATAAGAAGAATAATATTATGAGAAAGAAAACAAGATTAGTACAAATTGGAGATAAAAAAATAGGAGCGGGTAATCCTATACTGATACAGTCAATGTGTAATACAAAGACTGAGGATGTTGCCACTACAGTAGATCAGATATTAAGGCTTGAAGATGCAGGCTGTGATATTATAAGGGTGGCGGTACCCAACAGCGAGGCGGCAACAGCAATAGCCCAGATTAAAAAGCAGATACATATTCCGCTTGTAGCCGATATTCACTTTGACTACAGATTGGCACTTGAGTCTATCAAGTCGGGCTGTGACAAGATAAGGATAAATCCCGGAAATATCGGAAGCAGTGAAAGAATAAAAGCGGTTGTAGACGCTTGTAAAGAAAGAAATCTTCCGATAAGAGTGGGTGTAAATTCAGGCTCTCTCGAAAAAAATCTTATAGAAAAATACGGCGGTGTGACTGCAAGGGGTATTGTGGAGTCCGCACTTGATAAGGTGAAGATAATAGAGGATATGGACTACAACAATCTGGTTATCAGTATCAAATCTTCAGATGTAATGATGTGTGTAAAGGCGCATGAGCTTATATCACAAAGAGCTGATTATCCGCTTCATGTAGGCATCACGGAGTCCGGCACCGTAAAAAGAGGTATGATAAAGTCATCCCTCGGACTTGGTATTATTTTATATCAGGGAATAGGTGACACTATCAGAGTCTCATTAACCGGAGACCCTGTGGAAGAAATTTTTGCAGGAAAACTTATCCTTAACAATCTTGGGCTTAGAAAGGGCGGTATTGAAGTGGTATCATGCCCTACTTGCGGCAGAACAAATATTGACCTTATCGGACTTGCCGGAAAGGTGGAAAAGCTTGTCGAAAACTATGATTTGAATATCAAAGTTGCGGTTATGGGCTGTGTGGTGAACGGACCGGGAGAGGCTAAGGAAGCCGATATAGGAATTGCAGGCGGTATAGGCGAGGGATTGCTTATAAAAAAGGGTAGAGTGCTAAAGAAATTACCTGAAGATGAGCTTTTGCCTGCTTTAAAAGAAGAACTGGATATGTTGTCAAAAGAGGCATAGAATGGTTAAAAAGTTCAAAGATGTTTTTCAAAGTTTGGAATGTGCACCGCATATGGATGAGCTTTTAAACTTTGTTTCTGTTGAAAAGGTAACTGCAAGCAGTGATATGACTTTGATAAAGGTAAATATCATTGCGGAAAGAATAATTGAGAAAAGAACTATTCTGGAGTTGGAAGCACTTATAAAAGATACTATGTTTCCCAAAAAGAATATTAAAATAAAAATATTTGAAAAATTCAAACTTTCAAGTCAGTATACTCCACAAAATTTATTTGACGCATATAAGGACAGTATATTGCTTGAGATAAAAAACTATAAGATATCCGAATATTTGATTCTAAATAACGCCACTGTCAGCTTTGACGGCGCATATATGGATATGACCGTGGAAAAGAATCCTATAAATGAAAGCGTTATAGATGAGCTTGTAAGAATACTTGAAAAAATCTTCAATGAAAGATGCGGAATACTTTGTACGGTCAGACATAAGTTCATTGCAGCAAAAGAAAAAAGTGAAGAGATAGAGTTTGCCACAATGACCGTAGCCAAAAAAACAGATACAACCGAGTTTGTAGGCGGCGGCAGTACGACATGGGAAAGCGCAGATTCCGGTAAAGAAGACTCTAACAAAAGTGATTCAAACGGTAAAAAACAAGTTAATAAGAGCTTTGATAAAAAGAGCTTTAATAAAAAAGGCTTTGACAAAAAAGGCTTTACACCTAAATATCAAAAGACAAATAATCCTGATGTCATATTCGGAAGGGATTTTGACGACAACTTTATAAAACTTTCGGATCTGGTAGGTGAAATAGGCGAGGTCGTTGTAAGAGGTAAGATAATAGAGGTGGATTCAAGATATCTTGAAAGAAGCGACTCTACACTTTATATTTTTGCAATTACAGACTTCAGCGATTCTATTTATGTAAAAATGTTTGTTCGCGGTGATCAACTTGATGTTATCAAAGAAAATATAGTAAAGGGAAACTATGTAAAGATAAACGGACTTGCACTGGTTGATAAGTTTGACAGTGAGCTGACTATATCATCTGTAAAGGGCATCAAAAAATGTGAGAAGTTTGAAGATAATATTCGTGTAGACAATGAACCCATAAAGAGGGTGGAGCTTCACTGTCACACTAAAATGAGTGATTTTGACGGTGTTTCATCGGCTTCAGATATTATAAATCAGGCAAAGAACTGGGGAATGGACGCTATAGCCATTACAGACCATGGAAATATACAGGCTTTTACGGAAGCAAGTCATGTTAAGAATCCTCCAAAGATTATCTACGGTGTTGAAGGTTATCTGGTAGATGACTTAAAGGAGCTTGTAAGTAATCCCTCAGATAAGACTTTGGATGACGGTTTTATAGTGTTTGATATCGAGACCACCGGATTTTCAGCTAAAAATGACGCCATTACGGAGATAGGTGCCGTAAAGGTTGTAAACGGTGAGATAGTGGACAGATTTTCCACATTTGTCAATCCGAAAAGGCCCATACCTTTCAGGATTGAGGAGCTTACACATATAAGTGACGCAATGGTAGTCAATGCTCCTGTGATAGAGGAGGTTTTACCTAAGTTTTTGGACTTCTGTGAAGACTATATTATAGTGGCTCACAATGCAGGTTTTGATACGGGGTTTATCAGAGAGAATGCAAAGAGAATAAACAGAGAGTACAATCCGTCCATTATAGATACTGTGGCAATGGCAAGATTACTGCTGCCGGATCTTAACAGATTTAAGCTTGATACCGTATGTAAGGCTTTGAATATTTCACTTGAAGGGCACCACAGAGCCGTAAATGATGCGGAGGCTACCGCACAGATTTGGGTGGAATTTATAAAAAGGCTTAAAGGCAAGGGGTTAAGCAAGCTTTCGGATGTTGCAAGTCTTGGAGAAACCAATGCGGATATTGTAAAGAAAACCAAGTACAATCATGTTATTATACTTGCAAAAAACGATATAGGCAGAATAAATCTTTATAAGTTGATTTCACTCTCGCATATTGATTTCTTTAATAAAAGACCCAGAATACCGAAGTCAATTCTTGCAAAGATGAGAGAAGGACTTATTATAGGCAGCGCCTGTGAACAGGGTGAGGTATATAAGGCGATATTGGATGATGTAACTGATGCCGAACTGAACAGGATTGTATCTTTTTATGACTACCTTGAAATACAGCCTATAGGCAACAATATGTTCTTAATTGAGGATGAGCAAAATGATATTCATTCAAAAGAAGATTTACAGGACATAAACAGAAGGATTGTGGAGCTTGGAAATGTATATGAAAAGCCTGTAGTTGCCACCTGTGATGTGCATTTTTTAAATCCTGAGGATGAGATATACAGAAGAATTATTTTCTACGGCAAGGGATATAAGGATGCCGATACACAGCCGCCTCTATATCTTCGTACCACTAAAGAGATGCTTGATGAGTTTGAGTATCTCGGCAGTGAAAAAGCCTATGAAGTTGTGGTTACAAATACCAGAATGATTGCTGATATGGTGGAGGTGATATCACCTGTAAGACCTGATAAATGTCCTCCGGTTATTGAAAACTCGGATGAGGACCTTACAAATGCCTGCTACAAAAAGGCACATGAACAGTATGGTGAAAATCTGCCTAAGATAGTTGAGGACAGGCTGAAAAAAGAACTGAACTCCATTATTTCAAACGGTTTTGCCGTTATGTACATTATCGCAAAAAAACTTGTGGAAAAGAGTAATGAAGACGGCTATCTGGTAGGTTCAAGAGGTTCCGTAGGTTCTTCCTTTGCGGCATATACATCAGGAATTACAGAGGTAAATCCGCTTCCTGCACATTATTATTGTGACTGCAAGTATGTGGATTTTGATTCTCCTGAAGTTAAGGCTTTTGCAGGAAGAGCAGGCTGTGATATGCCTGATAAAATCTGTCCGAAATGCGGCAAGAAGCTTAAAAAAGACGGTTTTGACATACCTTTTGAGACCTTCCTCGGATTTAAAGGAGACAAAGAGCCCGATATTGATCTTAACTTCTCAGGAGAATATCAACCGAATGCACATGCATATACGGAGGTAATCTTCGGTAAGGGACATACATACAGAGCCGGAACGGTTGGAACACTTGCAAATAAGACAGCCTACGGATATGTAAAGCATTATTTTGACGATAAGAATGAGAGTAAGAGAAAATGTGAGATAAACAGATTGGCTACAGGTTGTGAAGGTGTAAGAAGAACTACAGGTCAGCATCCCGGCGGTATTATAGTATTGCCGCATGGTGAGGAGATATATACTTTTACTCCGGTACAAAGACCTGCAAACGATATGACCACAAATATTATTACAACTCATTTTGATTACCACGCTATTGACCACAACCTTTTAAAGCTTGATATACTTGGACATCAGGACCCTACTATGATAAGAATGCTTCAAGACCTTACCGGAATCGACCCGGTAAAGGATATTCCTCTTGACTCAAAGGAGACAATGAGCCTTTTCCAAAATACCAAGGCACTTGGTGTTGAGCCTAAGGATATTCTTGACTGTCCGCTTGGAGCTCTCGGCGTTCCTGAGTTCGGTACCGACTTTGCTATGCAGATGTTACTTGATACAAAGCCTGAAGGATTGTCAGACCTTGTAAGAATTGCCGGACTTGCACATGGTACCGATGTTTGGCTTGGAAACGCGCAGACTCTTATATTGGAGGGTAAGGCAACCATCAGAACAGCTATCTGTACCAGAGACGATATTATGATTTATCTTATTGAAAAGGGACTTGATGAGGGAGAGTCCTTTAAGATAATGGAGAGCGTCAGAAAGGGTAAGGGACTGACAGATGAGTGGGTGGAACATATGGAAGCACATGGCGTACCCGACTGGTATATCTGGTCATGTAAGAAGATTAAGTATATGTTCCCTAAGGCTCACGCTGCCGCCTATGTTATGATGGCATGGCGAATAGCATACTGTAAGATTTTTTATCCTTTGGCATATTATACGGCGTATTATACTATCAGAGCTACGGGATTTAACTACTCGCTTATGTGTATGGGCAAGGAAAAGCTTGAATACAATATAGCGGAATATAAGAAAAAAACAGATCCTACCGCTAAGGACGCGGATACTTTGCGTGATATGAGAATAGTACAGGAGATGTATGCCAGAGGTTTTGAGTTTGAAAAGATTGACCTATTCAAGGTTCATCCTACCAAGTTTCAAATAATGGATAACGGTAAGATAATGCCTTCACTCTCATCTATTGACGGTCTCGGTGAGACCGCGGCCACCTCAATAGTAAACGCAACTGCGGCCGGACCGTTCATATCAAAAGATGATTTCATGTCCAGAGCCAAGGTAGGAAAGAGCACCTGTGAGCTCTTAGACAGTTTGAACTTACTGGGAGATCTGCCTGAGAGTGATCAGATATCGTTTTTTGATTTGATGGGGTAAAATATAATGATTATATGAAAGCGACTGAAGGTGATTTCAGTCGCTTTTTATAAATTTATTTATAGCTTGTTATTATAAATATTAATGAAATATAAACCTTGTCATATTTTTTACAGCAAATGCCCTTTACTTTATGACAAAGAATTGCTATAATATTTATATCTAATTGGAGGAGTAATTTATGATGGATTTGATCGATATTGGAAAAAGAATAAAAGGTCTTAGGAAAGATGCCAATCTTACACAAAGTAAAGTTGCAGAGTTTTTATCATTAGATCAAAGTATGATTGCAAAAATAGAAAGAGGAGAAAGAAGTATAAGTTCAGATGTTATTGAAAAACTTTCTTATCTTTTTTGTTGTACAAAAAATTATATTTTGACAGGTGAAGATTCAGAACAAAAATGTATGATTTCCTTCAGATCCGGTGACATCACAGAGAGCGACTTGGAATCGTTGACAATAATTAATAAGATAGTTTTAAATCAATTTGAGATGGATAAAATTGCGAGGCTATAGATGATTAATAAAATGGAAATAAGTAGTAAAGCTGCACTTCTTAGAAAGAAATTGGGAGAAGATGAATCATCGCCTATTGACATATTTCAACTGGTGCAGACAATAGATAAACTCACACTTGTTTTTTACCCTCTGAATAATAATATAAGCGGAATTTGCTACAAAGGAAAAAGTTCAAATGTAATTGTAATTAATTCGGATATGTCTATAGGAAGGCAAAGATTTTCTCTTGCACATGAGCTTTATCATTTATATTTTGATGAAAGCGGTATTAGTTCGGCAAGTTTAACAACTATAGGTAAGGGAGATGAAAACGAAAAAAAAGCCGATCAATTCGCATCATATTTTTTAATACCTCAATCATCTTTGTACGGACTGATTGAATCTATTAAAGGAAAAAATAAACATGATAGGCTTAATATAGAAGAGGTTATTAAAATTGAGCAGTATTACGGGGTTAGTCATAAAGCAATATTATATAGACTGATGGAGGAAGGAGAAATTGATTCGGAAGATATAAAAACGATGGAAACAGGGGTTATCGCGCTCGCTGCCAGATTAGGATATGATACGGCAATTTACTATTCTTCAGCAAAAGACAAAAAGAAAATAGTGTTGGGACATTATATAGCTTTGGCAGAAAAGCTTTTAAATGATGAATATATTTCGTATGGTAAATATGAAGAAATACTGTTGGACGGTTTTAGAGATGATATAGTCTATGGAATTGGAGAGGAGGACGGTGTTATTCTTGATTGATTCTATATTTTTTGATACGGATTGTATAAGTGCTTTTTTATGGGTTAAAAATGAAAGTTTACTTGAGACAATGTATTCAGGAAAAATTGTTATTCCTAAGGAAGTTTATGATGAACTTAATAAGCCTTCAATTCTACATTTAAAACATAGAATCGATCAACTTATTTCAAGAGGTTCTGCTAAAATAATGACA
>CAUQKD010000072.1:0-10019 GCA_963518365.1 uncultured Lachnoanaerobaculum sp.
GCAGGAATTAAAACCAATGAGGTTTGTAACAGTTAATAATTATTTGATATACTAGAACTTGCGGCACCGCCTACAATAAACAGTAGTGTAGATATAGATGTACAAAGAACAAATATAATATGTTGGAATAAGAAAGCTTTTAATAATCGAGCTCCGAAAATAAAATATGTTGCAGAACATGACAGCAGAGATATACTGGCTTATCCGGGTTCACAAACAAAGGTTATGTGGATAAGTGAAAACGGTAAAGCCGCTATAAGGTATACCAACAGTAATGGAGAAAGTGGAAGCGTTGTACTTGATGAAGCAGAAGTTGAGAATATAGATTTTCCAAATGTTTCCGATGCTGTTTATGATAAGAGCGGACATGGAGTCGATAATTTCGAAGCACCGGATCATAGCAATGTAGGGTTTGAATATAAGGATGCGCAGGGCAATATAAGCAGTGATAAGCCTGTAAATGCAGGGGAGTATGAAGTTACAACAAAGCTGTCGCCTACTTATGGCGAACTTGAAGTGAATCTTGGGAAATTTACTATAAATAAAAGACCTGTAACTGTCGAAGTGGCAGATAAGGAAATAAATGTAAATGAATCATTGCCAAATGATTTTTCAGACTATAATGTAAGCAACCTTGCAAATGGGGATAACAGAGAAGATGCGATTATGCAGATGCCTTCATTTACTTGGGGGACGGATGGAACAACCGTTGGAGAGTTTAATATATCAACTTCTACAGCTATAAATTATACAAAGAATTATATGCCTGCAAGTATAGCATTAAGAGGTGTACTAAAGGTCAAAGCGGCACAATCAAATCCACAGCAACAACCACAGACGCCGGGAACTCAGCAACAGCCACAACAGCAGCAGACACCGGGAACACAGCAGCAACCACAACAACCTCATACACCGGGAACACAGCAGCAGCCACAACAGCAGCCCGAAAAGAAAAAGCCTTCAGATATAGTAACACCGGGCAAATCAGGTTCGGAAGATAATAAAGGGCGTGGTAAAGCTACACCTTCTGTACCTAAAAAGCCGGAAAATAACGGAGGCGGAAAAAGAAAGGGAAGAAATTCAGGCGGAGGTTCAGGAAGAGGTTCAAAGAAGGATAAAAATGCAAAAAACAACAACAAACCGCTTGCAGGCAAATGGATAAATGATGCAAAGGGATGGTGGTATAAGGAATCAAACGGATCATATCCTAAATCAACTTGGAAACAGATAGATTATAACGGTGTAAAAAACTGGTACTATTTTGATGAACAGGGATATATGGCGACAGGCTGGAAACTTATAAATGATAAATGGTATTATATGTATGAAAACACTGAAAAAGGTCATATAAAAGGTAGTATGGCATATAGTACAAAAGTAGGTGAATATAAAATCGGATTTGACGGCGCATGGATAAAATAATATAAACTATATAGCATGATATAGATAGGATCGCAAAAGCGGTCCTATTTGTCAAAGTGTGTGGTTGTTGATGAATCTCATAGCGTTGTATTTCAAGGATTATCCCGTGATTTATTAGAGACGATGTAACTGTTAAATAACTATTTACAGCAAATTTTATTATTGAGAATAGTAGAAATCATTCTAATTGCAAGTTCAGTATCAATATGTTATAGTATCACGGTATAACATTTATGAGGTGCAATTATATTTTAAATATTAAAATATAATTAAGAGTGTAAATGAGATATAATGTAAATAAAAAATCAATGAAAGGTGTGTTAGCAACTTATAATATTAGTGAGAGTAAGAGTTGAAGATTACATAAGCAATGCCATGTGAGTAAATGTAGAAAGAGTAATGTCAGCAGGCAATAATGTTATAGGTGAAGTTGCTGCTGCAATGGTAGGAACGCAAGATTTCATATTTACTATAATAATAAGTAGTTGTAATGCAGATTTTGAATAGTTTGAAAAATAGAAAAAATTATCAAATGAAGTGTAGAATAATAATATAAATATAGGTAAGTATGTGTCAAATTAGTATTATAGATAAGGAGTAATTATGAGAAGGAAATTATTTATTTTGGGTATGGCAATTATGATGGCAGGAGCTGTAAGCGCCTGTAACGCAGGAAATAAGACTGCTAATGAGTCTGTAATCACAGAGTCACAGTCTGCTTCAAAGCAGTCGGATACAAGTGAGTCAGCCGATTCAAAGAAGGATGATGAGAGTAAATCCGCCGATTCAAAGAAGAAAGATGTAAGCTTCCCTGAATTCAGTGCAAAGACCGTGGAGGGTGAGGAGATAAATAATGATGTATTCAAGAACAGCAAGTTGACAGTAGTTAATGTATGGGGAAGCTGGTGCGGTCCATGTGTACAGGAGATTCCTGAGCTGCAAAAGCTGTCTGAGAATATGAAGGATAAGAACGTCAATGTAATAGGAATTGCACAGGATGCAGGAAGCAACTTCCAGGAGGTAAAAGAAGTGCTTGATAAGAGCAAGGTAACATATCAAAATATAATTCCGTCAGGAACTACAGAGGATTTTGTTATGAGTCTTCAGGCATTTCCTACCACTTTCTTTGTAGACTCGGAAGGAAAGATAGTTTATGCAATACAAGGTTCAAAAAATCTTGAAGGATTCACACAGATAGTAGACGATTTATTATCAAAAATGTAATATTAACAGAGGAATGGGCACTAAGTAGCTACAGTGTATCCCATTCCTCTGTTTGTTTTTATGACATCACTTCCAAGTTTCTTTCTGATAGCCGCTATATGAACTTTGATAACGTTTGATGCATCATTTGCATTCATATCAATGTTATGTTCAAGCAATTCACCGGTTGAAACCAATCTGTCTTTATTAAGACACAGATACTCAAAGATGGCGTATTCCTTAGGTGTAAGTGAAATGATCTCATCATCCTTTTGTACCTGCTTCTTATTAAGAAACAGCACTATACCTTGAGATTCAAGTCTTATACAGTCATCACTTTTATTATATGAAGTACGCAGCAGCGCTCTTATTCTTGCTTCAAGTTCTCTAAAATGAAAAGGTTTTACCAGATAGTCATTGGCACCGAGGTCAAGTCCAAGTACCTTGTCATTTAATGTATCTCTGGCAGACAATATAATGACCTTGCAACCGGCATTGTCCTCCCTCACAGCCTTTAACACCTCTATACCGTCAAGTTTAGGCATATTCAAATCAAGTACAATAAGGTCATATTTTGATTCAAAGTAAAGCTCCAATGCTTTTTCTCCATCAGGTGCAGTATCCACATAGTAGTTTAGCTTGCGAAGTCCCTTGGCAAGCCCGTTTAATATATCTTCTTCATCTTCACATATCAAAAGTCGCATAACACCTCCAAAACATATAACATTTATTATGTATTAAGTTTAAGTATATCAATTAAATACACTAATCTCAATACTCCCGTTTTTGTGTTTTGACAAAATTTTTGAAAGAAAAAATCAGTATATTATCTTGTTGCATAAAATGCCTACGAAAAATAAGAAAATAGTAAAGCGGAGAAGATATACTGAAAGTCAAAAACACTATTTGCATATAAGCTACAAAAAATATAAATTTAAGGTTAAGTATTGTTAAAATTCTGATTGAATAAATCATATAGCATTGTATAATTGAAAAGTAAATAAAATAAAATTTAATAAAAAATCAATTTAAAATAAATGAATAGGTGTTTACAGACTTACTATGAAGTCCAATTCAGATAATTTCAGAGAGTCATCCATACAAGGTGTTATAAAGCGAATCAAGGCAAAGGGTGCCAAAGTGGTTATCTACGAGCCGACACTTGAAGACGGTACTACTTTTTTCGGAAGCAGAATTGTAAATAATATTGAAGTCTTTAAAGAAGAAAGTGATGCTATTATTGCCAACAGATATGATGAATGTCTAAATGATGTAAATACAAAAGTATATACAAGAGATTTGTTCAGAAGAGACTAGAATTTACTCATATCAGTACAAGTAAATGTAATAACTATTGTACTGCAAAATACTATACAAATAATGACAATTGTGGTAGCATAAATATATGAGGAGGTTCTGTTATGGCACAAATTAGCTTTAGAGTTGATGATGAAATAAAAAAGAAGGCAGAGAGAACATTTGATGATATTGGAATTAGTATGTCTGCAGCAATTAATATTTATTTAAAAACAGTAGTGCGTGAGAATCGTATACCTTTTGAGCTGTCTGCCGATCCTTTTTATTCAGATGAAAATATGTCAAGACTTAGAGAGTCTATAAGGCAGGTAAGAGATGGAGAAAAGAAGTTAACTGAGCATGAAATTATAGAGGTATAGTTTATGCAAAAAGTATGGAGCGAAGAAGCATGGGAGGATTATTTATACTGGCAATTGCAGGATAAGAAAACTTTAAGGAAGATAAATCAGTTAATAAAGGATATTGAAAGAAATGGTTACAACTGTAGTGGAAAGCCGGAACCATTAAAGGCAGATTTATCAGGATACTGGAGCGTAAGGATTGATAATAAAAATAGAATTGTATTTAGTATAAATAAAAATTACTTAGAAATTTGGCAATGCGGCTCACATTACAGAGACAAATAAACAACCGGCTGTAGGAATTTCCTACAGCCCAATTTTATATCCTTATATTTTCTCTTGCCTCGCGGTTTATCGGCAGCGGTATCTTTGCATAGATAAGTTGGTATATAACATATGATAGGATAGTGGCACCTACCACATCAAGGAAAGAGTGTTGTTTTAAAAACAGTGTGGACAGGCATATGGATATCATTATTACAAATGATATTACCTTTACCTTCATGTTGTTGTAGAAGAATCTTGACCTTACAACAGCTACGTGAGTGGCTATTGAATTGAAGACATGAATACTTGGGAATACATTGGTAGGTGTATCACTTCTGTAGATGAAGGCCACCAATTGTGTAAATATATTCTTGTCAGGGTTAAGGTTCATAGGTCTTAAATTGGTTCCGTTCGGGAATATTTGGCAGATGAACAGTGAGATGCTCATACCGAGTGCCAAGTACAGGCCGAATCTGTAAAACTCATCCACATCTTTGAAAAAGAAAAAGATAAGTACGGATGATACATATATAAACCAGATGAAGTACGGGATTATGAAGTATTCGTTGAACGGAATAAGATCATCTACCCAAGTGTGCATTATATGATAGTCGCTGACTACAGTTCTCTCAAGATACATATACCATGGTAAATATATGAAACTATATAAAAAAACCCATGCGTGTCTATACTTTCTCAAAAAATCTGTTATTTTTTTCATAATATCTCCCCTATTATTTTATATGGCAATAGACATCTTCTAATTGATTGTATAGCCATATGAAAAATAATTCAAGTAAATTGGCGAAACAGATATTACAATTTCTTGAAGAAAAAATAAAAAAGCACTATATCAGTGCTTTTCTATTATATATTTTGCTTCATCCTCGCTTATACCGCAGTCTGTAGCACTCCATCCGTTTTTCAAAAGTCCGTATATTCTAAGCTCGCGGTCACTGAGATCGCTCTTTTTTTTAGCTAAATGAACTCTGATAGAGATGATAATTATGAGGAGCAGTATAATACCTGCCATACCGCCTCCTATAATCATATTTTTCTTTGAAATACTAAGCATCACATGTGAAAAACCTTGTGTACCGGTATTAGCGGTGCTTGTAGGGTTTGAATTACCTGCCGATGTGGAAGCGACTTCACCGGTATTAGTATTTGAGCTTGTCTCATAGCTTGCATTTTTCTTTGCAATTATGTCTACAGAACCTACAGGCCTTCCGTTGTATTTATAATCTATCCGACAAAGTGTATTGGCGGTAGTACTTTCAGATTGCTCAAAGTCCATAGTCGACTCCATTTCAGATACAGAGGCATCGTTCGGAAGTGTTATGGATGCGTTGTCATCAGGTTCTATATTGTATTCATTAAAATTAGGTATCAGCGCAAGATTGCTTTTAAAGTTTGTACCGATATCGGATGATTTCAACTTTACATTTTTAAAGTTGGCAAAACCGAAATCAAGCAAGCTCTGTGTATCCACGTAATGTGTCTTGTTTCCGTTTAATACTACTGTAATGAGTCCTATTTTGTCCGTTCTTGCATAGGTCACCAGTGTATTTCCTGCCAAGGTGGTATAGCCTGTCTTTCCGCAGATGGCGTTTTGGTAGTAATTACCAGAGTTTTTCCTCAGCATGGAGTGGTGGCTGTAAAGCGTCTGACCGGTAGGTACTCTGCTTGTAGGCGGCAAATTATAATATGTTGCGGAGTCAATCTCGGTAACGGTCGGATTTTTGAATGCCGCACGACTTATAAGTGCATAGTCATAGGCACTGGTGTAGTGTTCAGGGTTATTCAGACCGCTTGGATTTGCAAAGTGTGAATCCTTGCATCCGAGTGAAGCCGCCCTATCATTCATCATTTTTGCAAAGGCTTCAATGCTTCCTGCAGTATGCTCCGCCAGTGCATTGGCAGCCTCATTTGCAGACTGTAAAAGCATTGCATAGAGGCAATCTCTTACGGTGAGAGTATCACCTGCATCTATGCCTGCACTTGATGAACCCGGTTCCACATTGTAGACTGCGTTTTTTGAAAAAGTTACCGTGTCATCCAAGTTACAATTCTCCACTACTATCAGTGCTGTCAAAAGCTTTGTAATACTGGCAGGGTAGTAGTGCTCATGCATATTTTTACCATATATAACCGCTCCCGAGTCGGCATCCATCAGTATGGCACCCTCTGACAAGACGTTTACATTTTCAGGCCAATCCACATATGCAAATGCATTTATCGGAATGCCAAATATGGTAATCAATGTTAAAAAAAGTATTAGAGTTAATTTTTTTAGGTTTTTTATTTTTGCATTCATTCTTATATTATGCATCTATTATTTAAATTAGTAAAGTAAAAGAATTATGAATATTTTCAAACTAATATCGGCATTTATGGGGTATGAACCACTTAGTGTAATGTATATAACTGATAAAGTTTTACGAATTATCAATTCCATATTGCGGGCAGGACAAAGAAATATTATAATAGAAATACTGCATTGCGATTTTCAAATGAGATATCGCATTTTTTATGTAAGATATATTGCTTTTGTGAAAGGGAAAGATATGAAATATGATGTAATGATAATAGGAGCAGGTCCGGGAGGAATCTTTTCTGCTTATGAACTTATAACTCAGGACAGCTCACTAAAAATTGCAGTCTTTGAATACGGTAATCCTCTTGAGAAGAGGCATTGTCCGATAGACGGCGATAAAATAAAGTCCTGTATCAATTGTAAGAGTTGCGGTATTATGAACGGTTTCGGTGGTGCAGGTGCGTTCTCGGACGGAAAGTACAATATCACAAATGAGTTCGGAGGTACCTTGCACGAGTATATCGGAAAGAAAAAAGCTATTGAACTTATGCACTATGTTGACGGTATCAATGTAAAATACGGCGGAGGCAAGACAAAGCTGTATTCCACAGCCAATTCGGATATAAAGAGACTTTGTCTTCAGAACAATTTGCATTTGCTTGATGCAAGTGTTCGTCACCTTGGAACCGATATAAACTATGAAGTGCTTGAGAACATCTACAATTATCTTAAGGATAAGGTGGAATTCCACTTCTCAACACCTATAAAGAAAATAGAAAAGCTTGATAAGGGATATAAGATTTACTCAAAGGACGCAGAGTTTGAGGGTGATAAGTGTATTGTATCTGTAGGTAGAAGCGGAAGTAAGTGGATGGAACAAATCTGTAAGGAACTTAAGATTCCGACCAAGTCAAACCGTGTTGATATCGGTGTGAGAGTGGAGCTTCCTGCTGAAATATTCAGACATCTTACAGATGAGCTTTATGAGAGTAAGATTGTATACAGAACTGAGAAATATCAGGATCTTGTAAGAACATTCTGTATGAATCCTAAGGGTGCCGTAGTAAATGAGAATACCAACGGTATCGTTACCGTAAATGGACACAGCTATGAGGATCCGGCTCTTCAGACTGAAAATACCAACTTTGCACTGCTTGTTTCAAAGCATTTTACAGAGCCTTTTAAGGACAGTAACGGTTACGGTGAGAGTATTGCCAGACTTTCAAATATGCTTGGCGGCGGTGTAATGGTTCAAAGGTTCGGAGATCTTATAAGAGGTCAAAGAAGTAGTGCAGGCAGACTTAACAAGTCATTTATGACGCCTACTCTTAGTGCCACTCCGGGAGATTTGTCTTTGGTTATTCCAAAGAGAATTCTTGACGATATTATCGAGATGATATATGCGCTTGATAAGATTGCACCGGGTACTGCAGGTGATGAGACATTGCTTTACGGTGTTGAAGTTAAGTTCTACAATATGGAGGTTGAGCTTGATAACAATCTTGAGACTATTCATAAGGATTTATATGTAATAGGTGACGGTAGCGGTGTTACACATTCACTTTCACATGCTTCAGCAAGCGGTGTATTTGTGGCCAGACATATATTAGGAAAGTAAATAGATAAAATATATATATAGATAATAGCAATGAATATATCTATAAAATGAATATATAGCATAAATATATTCAAAAAGGCTATATAAAGACACCTTATTTTTAGTGCAGATACCCAAAATCTGCACTTTTTTTAGTATACAAAAATATTTTTCAGTGTTAGAATATATGAAAATGTTTTTTGGAGGAAATTATGAACATCAAAGGTGAAATAAGTGTTGACAAGGTAAGACAGGATGCAGAGGACAATTACAGAAACGGCTATTTTTGCTGCGAAGCTCTTATGGCGGCAATTGTAGACAATTTTGAGATGGATGTGCCGAGAGAAGTTATAGCTATGTCGTCAGGTATGGCTGTAGGTGCAGGAAAGAGCGGATGTATGTGCGGCGCTCTAAACGGAGGAATCATGGCTCTCAGTATGGTATTCGGAAGAACAGAACAAAAAGGTCCTAAGGATCCTAAGGTTGTGAAGTGTATGGAGCTCACACATGAACTTCACGACTATTTCAGAGAGGCAAACGGCAAGCACTCAAACTGCTGCAGAGTGCTTACAAGAGAGTTTGATATGGGTGCTGGAGAACATAAGGAGCAGTGTATCAGATTTACAGGAATTGCCGCCAAGAAAGTTGCAGAGATTATAGTTAGAGAAAAGGGATTAAAAAACTTAGACGAAGAGTAAGAGGGTGATATGAATTTTTTGAAACGAGTACCGCTGCCTTTAAGTGGTGTTGCACTTGGATTTGCCGCGCTTGGAAATCTGCTTGCAGCTTATAATATGTCTTTTAAGATAATCTGTGGGATTTTGGCTTTTGTAGGACTTTTGTTTGTGGCAGGAAGATATCTGTCAAATCCGCAAGTTTTTGCCACAGATATGAAAAATCCTGTAATTGCAAGTGTTTCAGGTACATATACTATGGCTTTAATGCTTTTGGCAGGTTATATAAAGCCTGTTTTGCCTGCATTTGCTATTGTAGTGTGGTATATAGCGATTGTACTTCATTTTGTATTGATAGTATATTTTACACTCAATATAGTTTTGAAGATAAAATTACCTGATGAGATGATGAAGATTGCAGCCAGCTTTTTTATCGTATATGTCGGAATAGTGGTTGCTTGTGTTACGGCACCGGCTTTTAAAAATATAGCACTCGGTCAGATCTGCTTTTGGATAGGATTTATACTTTATATACCTTTCTTTATATATGTTTCATACAGATATATAAAGCTTGGAAATAAAAAGATTGAGGCTAAGGCGCTTGCCTGTATATATGCGGCACCTGCAAGTCTTTGTGTGGCAGGTTATATAAGTTCGTTTGAACAAAAGAATATGTCACTGCTTACAGGAATTTATATCTTTTCATTACTTATGTATTTGGTCGGAATAGTGGTGGCAATCGATCTTTTCGGAAGCTTTTTAAAGAATAAGGATTTTAAGTTTTATCCGAGTCTTGCAGGACTTACTTTCCCTTTTGTAATCAGTGCCATTGCGACAAAGCAGTTTAATGCGGTGCTTACAAAGGCGGATATACAGATGTC
>CAUQKD010000073.1:0-9951 GCA_963518365.1 uncultured Lachnoanaerobaculum sp.
CAACTATAATAGCGACATAACAGTTGAGTATATATTCAACTAAAGGAGGTAAAGGAGTATAAAGTTTGGATAGAGAAGAAGCGGTAGGTAAGGCAAAAACCGATATGCTTGACTCTGAGATAATTGAATCACTTTCAAAGCTGTTTAAGGTATTTGGAGATCTCACAAGGATAAAGATACTTTGGTCATTGAATGTACACGAACTTTGTGTACTGGATATTTGTGAAGTATTGGGTATGACAAAGTCGGCGGTATCACATCAGCTTAGTACATTAAAAAAAGCCAAGTTGGTAAGAGCCAGAAGAGAAGGTAAAGAAGTATATTATTCATTGGATGATGAACATGTAAAAGAGATATTTGAAACAGGTATCATACATGTAACTCATATATGTAAAGAACATCAAAAAGGAGAAAGAAAATGAAAAGAGTTTATAAGTTGGAAGGTTTAGATTGTGCAGACTGTGCGGCAAAGCTTGAGAGAAAGCTTGCGGCTATTGAGGGTATTACAAGTGCAAATATCAACTTCATGACATTAAAGTGCACATTGGAAGCCGAGGCTGAGAAGATGAATGAAATCATTGAGAAGGCTATGGAGATAATAAAGGTTGAACAACCTGATGTAGAAGTAAAGAGAGCATAAAGCTTAACCATATAGAAGGGTATTATGAACGATAAGCAAAAGAAGATGTTAAGGAAAATAATTGTGGCTGCGGTGTTCTATATCATTGCAATCATAATTTCAAAGCTTGGCTTTCAATATTCAAATTGGGTCAGCTTTGCAGTATTTATAGTTGCATATATAATAGTAGGAAAAGATGTTTTGTTGAAGGCTTTTTCCAATATAAAAAGAGGAAAGGTCTTTGATGAAAACTTCCTTATGACTATTGCCACTGTAGGTGCCATAATAATAGGTGAGTACCCTGAGGCGGTAGGAGTTATGCTGTTTTATATGGTGGGTGAGTTTTTACAGTCACTTGCAGTCAACAAATCCAGAAAGTCAATATCAGATATGATGGATATCAGACCCGACTATGCCAATCTTATAAAAGAAGACGGCAGCGTGGAAACCGTGGATCCGTATGATGTGGAGATTGGGGCTAAGATACAGATAAAGGCCGGAGAGATAATTCCGCTTGACGGTATTGTGGTATCGGGAAGAGCCATGCTTGATACCTCCGCACTTACAGGTGAGTCGGTTCCGAGAAGTGTGAATGTAGGAGACCATGTATACAGCGGAAGTATAAATAAGGACGGACTGCTAAGTCTTGAGGTTACAAAGGAGTTTAGCGAGTCTACCGCAAGTAAGATACTTGATCTTGTGGAGAATGCGGCGGCAAAGAAGTCAAAGACTGAGAACTTCATATCAAAGTTTGCCGGTGTATATACTCCGATAGTGGTTTTTGCGGCATTGGCACTTGCGATTATTCCGCCTTTTATATTCCTGGATACAGGGTTTACCACTTGGATTTACAGAGCCTTGACATTTTTGGTTGTTTCCTGTCCATGTGCCTTTGTTATAGCAATACCGCTCAGCTTCTTCAGCGGAATCGGTGCGTCATCAAAGATAGGTGTACTGATAAAGGGAAGCAATTATCTTGAACTTTTATCAGGTGCAAAGACCTTTGTGTTTGACAAGACAGGTACTCTTACGGCAGGAGTGTTTGAGGTGGTAAAGATTTATCCGAACAATGTATCGGATGCGGAATTACTTGAAAATGCGGCATTTGCTGAGGAATATTCATCACATCCTATAGCGGTTTCAATCAAAAAAGCTTATGAGGAGCTTAAAGAAGATGGCTCAGACGGCAATCTCTCAGAAAGACTTAGTGATTTAACCGAGGTTGCAGGTCAGGGTATCAGTATAAAACTTGACGGTGAAACGGTGCTTGTAGGTAACGACAAGCTTATGACATCAAACAATATCGAGTTTGAAAAATGTGACGACTTCGGAACTATAGTATATGTAGCAAGGAACAATGTGTTCCTCGGAACCATAGTAATCAACGACAGGATAAAAGAGAGCGCCAAGGAAAGTCTTGCCGCACTTAAAAATATCGGTATACAAAAAAATGTTATGCTTACCGGAGATACAAAAGAAGTTGCAGACATCGTGGCAAGAGAAGTTGGGCTTGACTATGCATATGCACAGCTTTTGCCACAGGATAAGGTGGACAAGCTTGAAGAGATACTTGCAGAAAAGAATACTCTTGCCTATGTGGGCGACGGTATCAACGACGCTCCGGTACTTGCAAGAGCAGATGTAGGTATTGCCATGGGCGGTATAGGTTCGGATGCGGCTATAGAGGCTGCAGATGTGGTGATAATGGATGACAACCTCGACAATATGGTGAGAGGTATCAAGGTAGCCAAGAGAACAATGAGTATCGCAAAGCAAAATATTGCATTTGCTATAGGTGTAAAGGTGATTTTCTTATTGCTTGCAGCCATAGGTTTTGGTACTATGTGGGAAGCGGTGTTCGCAGATGTGGGCGTTACCGTACTTTGCATAATCAATGCAATGAGAAACCTACAGGTAGAAAATATATAGTTTGGAGATTATATGGAGAAAATTACAAGTTTTACAATAGACCACTTGAGGCTTTTACCGGGTGTATATGTATCAAGAAAAGATATGGTCGGAGACAGAGTTGTTACGACATTTGATATAAGAATGACCAGACCGAACTTTGAGCCGGTTATCAATACTGCAGAGCTTCATGCAATAGAGCATCTTGGAGCCACATTCCTTAGAAATCATAAGGAGTGGGGAAAAAATATACTCTACTTCGGGCCGATGGGATGCAGGACAGGTTTTTATCTGCTCTTAAACGGAGATTACGAGTCAAAGGATATAGTTTCACTTCTTAAGGAGATGTTTACATTTATCAAAGACTTTGAGGGTGAAGTGCCGGGAGCTTGTGCAAAGGACTGCGGCAATTACCTTGATATCAACCTGCCTATGGCAAAGTATGTGGCTGCAAAGTATCTTAACGAGGTACTGAAAGATATTAAAGAGGACAGATTGGTATATCCCAAATAGGCTTATAAAAGAGACATATAAATAATATATAAGGTATGCGGACAGGCTGTTTGCATACCTTTTTACTTTAAGTATGGCTTCCGGTCTTTTTTATTTCAAATAATTTAAAGAAAATTCAAAATACAGTGTCAAATATATTGAAAAATTTGTAATTTGTATTATAATCTGAGTATAGATAAAAATTCCTGGGGTGAGCGATAACTTTGCCAATTTTGAACCTACATTTTGATTTATGGGATTCCAAAGAGCTCTGTTTGGATGTCGTGCTGCTATAGGTAGAAGACAGATATCAGGGTGAGGTAACCCACCTAGCTCTGCTAGGCGTCAATAAGCAAAGCCGTCACTTTGGGTTTAAAAAAAGAGTAGTTTTTTACTACTCTTTTATTTTATAGAAAAATATTACGGATGGGTTTATGGCAGAGACGCTTACAAAAGAGGATATAAAAAAGATAGAGGCTGAGATTGAAGAGAGAAAGCTTGTGCTCAGACCGCAACTTATAGAGGCGGTGAAGGAAGCCAGAGCACAGGGCGACTTATCTGAAAACTTTGAATACTATGCAGCCAAGAGAGAGAAAAACAAAAATGAAAGCAGAATCAACTATTTGGAGAGAATGCTCAGGTTTTGTCATGTATACGAAGATAAGACAAATGATGACGAGGTCGGAATAGGTAAGGAAGTTGAACTTTACTTTGAAGACGATGATGAAAGTGAAAAATTCAAAATAGTTACATCTATAAGAGGTGATTCGCTTGAGGGCAGACTCAGCATAGAGTCTCCTATAGGTAAGGCCATAGTCGGCAAGAAAAAAGGAGACAGGGTAAAAGTACCTGTAGGTGACGGAGGATATTTTGTAAAGATAATGTCCATTGAAATAAACAAAGAAGACGATGATATAAGGTCATTTTAGGAGGAATATGAAATTAGTAATACAAAGAGTAAACCGTGCGGATGTAAAGATAGACGGAAAAGAAGTAGGAAAGATAAATAAAGGGCTTTTGGTGTTTGTCGGAGTAGCCGCAGATGACGATGAGAAGGTTGTGGGGAAATACTTTAACAAATTGGTAAAGCTTAGAATATTTGAAGATGAAAACGGCAAAACCAATTTATCGTTAAGAGATGTAGGCGGAGAACTGCTTTTGGTATCACAGTTTACTCTGCTTGCAAACTGTAAAGAGGGCAACAGACCGAGCTTTATAGGAGCGGGATCACCTGATGAAGCAAAGAGACTTTATGAATATATGGTGGATCTTGGAAAGAAGTCCGATATACATACGGAATGCGGAGTCTTCGGTGCGGATATGAAGGTATCGCTTGAAAACGACGGACCTTTTACAATAGTATTGGAACTCTGATATGAAGGAGCATTATAAGATACTGCTTGTGGATGACGAGGAAGAAGTCAGAAAGAGTATCATAAAGAAGATAAACTGGGAAGAAGAAGGATTTTTGGTGGTCGGAGATGCCGAAAACGGAGTGGATGCACTTGAAAAGATAGAAAATCTGAACCCCGACCTTGTATTTACAGATATAAGAATGCCCTATATGGACGGACTTGAGCTGATAAAAGAAATAAATATAAGATATCCCCTTATAAAGTCCATTATATTCTCAGGCTTTGACGACTTTGACTATGCCAAAGAAGCTATAAAGATGGGAGTAATAGAATATGTATTAAAGCCTGTATCCGCAGTAGAGCTGACAGAGATACTTAGGAAAATACATAATACTCTGGATGATGAACTGGACAAAAAAAGAGATATTGAAAAGCTTAAGAGCAGTTATCTTGCAAGTATTCCCATACTGAGAGAACAGTTTTTGAACGGACTGATACATGGAAATATCGGCAAGAGCGAGATCGACTATGCACTTGCCGAGTATGATATAAATCTGAAAGATGTGGGCAAATACATTGTGGCTACCGTTCATATAGATGATACAGACAGTGCAATAGTTAATAAGGAGCTGATTCCGATATCTGTAAAGGTCAACTTGATAGAAAACCTTGAAAACAAGTTACAGGCGGAAGTATTTTCCATGTACTCCGAAACAAGTATAGCGGTAATAGTAGGACTGCCAGATAAGATGTCAAAAAACTATATAATGTCCGTACTCTCGGAGGCTATAAAGGATGTTATAAGAGTAATAGGAGTGAATCTGACTATCGGACTCGGAATCAGTGTGGACGATATTACAAAGTTGCATCAGTCATATACTCTTGCAAAGGAAGCACTTGGGTACAGAGGTATTGTAGGCACGGGAGAAGTCATATATATAAAGGATATGCAACCTGTTGAGGTGCTGAGACTCAGGTTTGAGGACATAGAGGCCAAGGAATATATAAATATACTTAAGTTCGGAAGTGATGAGAATATAATCTACTATGTGGAAAAAATTTTCTCAAAGCTTAAGGAGTCCAAGGCACATTCAAGTCAGTACCAGTCATATATGATAAATGTAATAAATGTTATTATCAGTATGGTGCAAGACTACGGACTTGAACTTTCCGTACTTACAAAGACGGCTACAGACTATATAGACCTCCTTGATAAGATAAAGGATACGGGAGGCTTCAGAGAGTGGCTGCTTGAGGCCAGTATAAATATAGCACACAGAATAAGAGAGGACAGAGTTACCACATCAAAGAAAGTGCTTGACGAGGCAAAAAATTATATTGAAAAAAATTATGCGGATATAGAGCTTTCATTGGAAAAACTTTGCAAGTACCTTCATGTATCTGTTGCAAGATTTTCCACAAACTTTAAAAAAGAAATGGGTATATCCTATGTAAACTTTCTTACCAATTTGAGATTGCAAAAGGCTGTGGAGCTTTTAAAGACTACCGATGAAAAGACCTATATTATAGCTGAAAAAGTAGGATATGCCGACCAGAACTATTTCAGCTATGTATTCAAGAAAAAGTACGGCGTATCGCCGTCAAAATACAGGCAACAAGGCTGATATGGATAAGAGACTAATTATAAAAAAATTCAGTAATAAAAACCTTAGTATCAGAAGCTCCATCTTTATATACTTTACAGTGACGGCTATTGTAGCCATAGCGCTGATAAGCCTTATAATGTTTCAAAGGTTCACGGACAGTCTTAATGAGACAATCATTGAGGAGAATGCAGGCATAATAGGTCAGGTGGGTGAGTCCATAGATTCATATCTGAGAAATGTTATGAAGATTTCGGATTCCATCTACTACAATGTAATCAAGAACACGGATATATCCGGTGACGATATAAAAAACGGTATGAATCTCCTATATGTCAACAATGACAATATGATTGACGATATCGCTTTGATAGCCGGAGACGGCACTCTGATAGAGTCTATGCCTGCGCTTAGACTTAAGGACGGAATCAATGTGTCTGAAAGAGATTTTTTTAAAAAGAGTATGGCGGAGAGTGAATATATTTATTTTTCAATGCCGCATATCAGAAATCTTTTTGACCAAAATGAAAACAGTTATTCATGGGTAATGTCGATGTCAAGAGCCGTGGAGGTGACAAGCGAGGGCAAGGCGACACAGGCGGTATTGCTTATAAACTTAAACTATATGTTCTTTGAAGAGCTGTTCTCCAATGTAAATCTCGGAAACGGCGGCTATATCTATCTGATAAATGATAAGGGAGATATTATCTGGCATCCGAGACAAAATGAGATATATGCGGGTCGCTTTACTGAAAACAACAAGTATGCGGCAGGTTTAAAAGACGGTATCAGCGTTGAGAATATAGGCGGAAAGAAGCTCACAGTCAATGTAAGGACTATAGGATATACAGGTTGGAAGCTTGTGGGAGTAACAGGAAGCGCGGCAATCAATGTGGACAGTATGAAGTTTCGACTCTTTGTACTGTTTGTGGCGGATTTATTTCTATTCTTACTGGCAATGGTAAATGCCTATATTTCAAACAGAATATCAAATCCTATAAGCCGTCTTGATAACAGTGTTAGAGAGATAGAAAGCGGCAATCTGGATGTGGAGATATTGCCAAGCGGCTCGTATGAGGTGCAGCATCTGGGCAATTCCATAAGGAATATGTTAAGCAGGATAAAGGTCTTGATGTCGGATCTGGTGGCGGAACACAATGCCAAAAGAAAAAGCGAGTTTGATACTTTGCAGTCTCAGATAAACCCGCATTTTCTTTATAACACTTTGGATATAATAGTGTGGATGATTGAGAATGAGAAGCCGGATAAAGCTGTGAGCATTGTGACCGCACTTGCAAAATTTTTCAGAATATCACTGAGCAAGGGCAAAAATATCATCACTGTAAGAGATGAAGTGGAGCATGTCAGAAACTATATTATGATACAGAGTATGCGTTTCAAAAACAGATTTGAATACAGTATCGAAGTGGACGATGATGTATCGGAGTATTCGTCACTTAAGCTTATGTTACAGCCTCTTGTAGAGAATGCAATATACCACGGTATGGAGTTTATGGACGGTGACGGTAAAATAGATGTAAGAGTGTTCAAAGAAAACGAGGAGCTTTATTTTACAATAACGGACAACGGACTGGGTATGAGTGAGGATGTGGTAGCTACACTTTTAAGTAAAGATATTGTGCCGAGTAAGAGAGGCTCGGGTATAGGAGTCAAGAATGTGAATGAGAGAATAAAGTTGTACTTCGGTGCCGAATACGGACTCTTTGTGGGGTCCGAGCCTGATGAAGGAACCAAAATTACTATTCACCTGCCTGCTATAGTTTACGGAGAGAAAAATGAAGATAAATAAGATATATATTTGGACAGCATGGTTTTTCTCAATAGTCTTACTTTTTATACTGTCACAGACCGATCTTATACTTAAAGAAAACTCGCCTAAGGTGTATCAGGTTTCGCTTATTCTTGACAGTGAGAATGAGGGCGAGTATGCCAATCTGAAAAAGGGTGTGGATGATGCCGCCAAGAGATATAACATTGATATAAACCTTCTCACACTCGGCAGTGCAAGTCAAAAAGAGCTGATAGAGTCTGAAGAAGATAACGGTACAAACGGGATAATAGTGCTTGCAAAGGATGATCTGAAGCAGGATATGACAAAGGTAGCTATGGTGGTAATAAAGTCAAAGGATGCGGATGTATTTGATACAAAGAAAATTGGCGGCTCAAGTGCAAATATAGTCACATCAAGGAGGACTATAAATATTGACTATGTGGATATGATTACAGGACTTTATAATAAATTTGCAAAAAACTATGACGGTTCTTCTCCGATCTATGTGTTTTATAATAATATCGAGTCTGCGGGAGTGAAGTCTGAAATAGGGTTTTTAAAATCAAAGGATGCACATACTGTATTTATAGAGGGAGATGAGAGAGAGTTTCGTACTGCTATTGAAGATTTGGTACACAGCAAAAAGAGTGCATATATATTCTCACTTGATAAACACAGCAGTGATAATCTATGTAAAATAATTGGCGGAAGCAGTGTATACAATGAGCATATAAAAGGGTTTTATTGTATCGGAGCAACCACATTGTTTGTAAATAAGCTGGATGACGGAAATATTGATGCGCTTTCCACATTGAATGAGTATGATGAGGCATATTTGGCTGTAGAGATGCTGATGGCGGACCTTAAAAAGACAGGTTATACATCAAATGTCGATATGAAAAATATATTGCTTGATAAGGAAAGTTTGAAGGATGAAGATATAGTAAAACAGCTTTTTCCTGTAGAGTAAGCATATGGGAGTAAAATGAAGAGGAAATATAATAATATTATTGCATTGGTTTTGGTTGTGAGCGTTGTGATAAGCGCTGCTTTTATGACCGGTTGCACTAAGTCGCCCAAGAAAAATGTTATAAAGTTGGGGCTTTGTCTTTACAGGTTTGACGATACATTTATTTCAAATGTCAGACAGGAGATTGAAGAGTATGTAAAGGAGTATGAGAAGGAACATGATATCAAGATAAATCTTGAAGTGGTGGATGCCAAGGACAATCAGAATACACAAAATCATCAGGTGGAGAGATTTGTCTCACTCAACTATGATGTGCTTTTGATAAATGTGGTGGACAGATTTGCGGCTTCAAATATGATTGAGACTACTGTAGGTGCAGGTATTCCTATAGTGTTCTTTAACAGAAAGCCTGTAGATGACGATTTGAACAGAGCGGATAATATCTACTATGTCGGGGCAGGTCCGAAGTCGGCAGGTATTGAGCAGGCAAAGATAATAATAGATGCCTACAATAAAAATCCGCACAGCATAGATATTGACGGAGACGGTGTGATAAACTATGTGCTTCTTGAAGGAGAGCCGAGTCACCAGGATTCACTTGTCAGAACCGAGTGGGTGATAAAGACCTTACAGGAGAACAATATTCCGATAAATAAGTTAAACGGAGCTATAGGAAACTGGGAGAGGGCTCAAGGTTCGGCACTTATGGAGGAGTGGCTGAAGGAGTACAAAAATATCGATCTTGTAATTTCAAACAATGACGATATGGCACTCGGAGCTATAGATGCTATAGGCCGAGAGGGCAATATAACCGGAATAAAGGCGGTAGGAATAGACGGTACCAAGGAAGCTTTGGACGCTATTGCGGAAGGTAAGTTGCTTGGAACTATTGAAAGTGATAAAAAGGAATATGCAAAGGCCGTAGTGGAACTTGCCATGTCAAGTATAGGAAAATCTACACTGCCTAAGGAGATCAAAGACAAATTAAACAACAGAAGCTACGATGTGGAGCAGATTCCAAGAACAAAATAATTTTTATACAAAACGTACAAGTAAGTTTGTATAAGAAGCATATAATAAATACAAGAAAGAGCATTGACTTTTATGCTCTTTTTTATTACAATGAAACCCTAGAGATTAGAACACATATAAGTTTGTGTTTTTGGGGACCTTTCTTTAAATAATTCTATAGGAGTTTTATGAGGCATATT
>CAUQKD010000074.1:0-9745 GCA_963518365.1 uncultured Lachnoanaerobaculum sp.
TTTTTATCTCACATGATCCTAAGATCAATTCAATACCTGTTTTTAAATCCTTTACTTCCTTCATATGTAATAGTGAAAGAAGTATATTTCCGAGGGCTGAGCTCTCATAAGGTCCCGCCTTTACCGCTACGCCCATTTTGTTTGCAATCATTGATGTAAGTACACTTGACTTGGCACCTCCACCGATGATATGTATTCTTTTAAAACTCTTATGTAAAATCTTTTCAATATCGGTTTTTACTTCGATATACTTATTTACCATGCTCTCATAAATAACCGCAAAATAGTCAAATTCATCCTCCGGAATATTCTCTCCGTTATTTTTAATGAATTTATCAATTTCAGTCTTTACATCGATACTTTCTCTTGCAAAGACCTCCACATCCATATCTATAGTCGGAAGCTTTTTGTCCAAGCCGTTTACATAAGCACTTATTTCATTAAATGAAATTTTTCTTCCAAGCTTCTTTTCAAGCTGTGACTTATACTTTTCAAGCAGATAAAGACCTGTGATATTCTTAAAGAACATCGGCTTTGAATCAAATCCCAGCTCGTTTGTAAGATTGTTCTCATATGCCTCATCGGTTATGATACATTTATCTACCGCACTGCCTATCAGTGACCATGTTCCACAACTTAAGAACATACTGTCTTCATCAAGGAAAGAATCCGTCATAAGAAGTGCACTTGCAGTATCATGTGTACAAACAGGAATCACATCTATATTCAAACTCTTTAACACTTCTATCCTTGAATCTTTTGTATTTCCCACTACCTCTGTAGCCTTTACAATCTCAGGAACCAGACTCTTTTTAAGCTCAAGCTTTTCAAATATAGTATCTGAAACTTTTTTCTTGCCCATATCGTAAAGTCCTGTAGTTGACCATATGGTTTCCTCTCCTATCTTCTTGCCTGTAAGCATATAGAAGATAAGATCCGGCATCATAAGCAGCTTGTCAGCCTTTTCGTATATATCAGGGTTGAGCTTTTTCAGAGTGAGAAGTTGAAATACGGTGTTTATAGTCATTATCTGATTACCGCTGTTTTTGAATATCTCAAGCTCACTTATCTTTGACTTTGCTTCTTCTCTTCCTATAGAGTATTTTTCATCTCTGTATGAGAAAGGAGTATCTATAAGCTCTCCGTATTTGTCAATCATACCGAAGTCTACGCCCCATGTATCAATACCTATACAGGACACATCCTTGTTCTCGATGATTGTATTTACTATCTTGTCCAAAATCGCATCGAAGTCCCAATATAACCTGCCGTCTTTGTTCTTTATACTGTGGGACATTCTCATAACTTCCTCAGTGATGAGCTTTCCGTCAGCAATATATCCAACAATACCTCTGATGGAAGTCGCACCCATATCGAAAGCCAATACCTTGTTCATACTTCACCAACTTTCAATAATAAAGTCGATAATACTTTAGAAAACTCACACCCCCGTGAAAATAAAATTTCAAGATCGCCTTAAACTATGCTTTGAAAGTTTGTTTCAATCATTTGTCAGTTATGGCCTCTTTGTTAGAAAAATTTTTAATATAATAATTTATTTTTTCTAACTTTTGGTTCTACTTTCATCTTCCTAAGGTATTACCGAAAATGTTTTTCATTAACTAGAATATATCATATTTAATAATAAAAATATATATATGGATATATTCTTGAATACTTTTTTTTATTTTATGATATAATGTTCATGTATGAACTTTTTTGTTCAAACCTATATTTTGATTGCCATGCTCTCTAATGCAATCAATATAAAAAGACATATTAAGAGGATTTTATGGATTCAAATGTAAGAAAACAACAGATATTGGATGTACTTAATAAGTGCAACGGTATATCTACCATAGACAGTCTTTGCAAACGTGTCTATGCTTCACGCTCAACTGTCAGAAGAGATTTGATTGCACTTGAAGAAGAAGGCACTATAAAGAGATCTCACGGCTATGTATCGGTAATTGTCAAGTCCGCCAATGAAAGCCCTATCGGAATGAGACGAATAGAAAATCTTGACAAAAAGCAGATTATTGCAGGTAAGGCCGCACCGCTTTTAAAGGATGATATGGTCATATTTCTTGACTCATCCTCCACAGTTTGCCAATTGGCCCCTATGTTGAAGTTGAGACAAAATATAACTATCATTACTAACGGAATAAATATTGCAAATGAGCTTTCAAATGCTCAGAACCTCAAATGCTTTCTTTGTCCGGGCGTATTAAAGCACAAGAGCCTTTCAATTGTAGGAGAATTCGCGTCAAGCTTTATCAAAAACTTTAATGCAGAGCTTGCCTTCATGTCATGTAAGGCGATAAGTACCAAGGGAATTTTTGAGGGAGACGACTCACAGGGACTTGTAAAAAAGAGTATGATAGAAAATGCCGATAAAACCGTGCTTTTATGTGACAATACTAAGGAAGAAGCGGTAGGATTTTTTAAGGTATCAGATTTTAATGACATTGACGTATTGGTTTCAAACGGTCATTTCTCAGAGGCGCTTGATAAAATTCTGGAAAATAATATAAAAAAGATAATATAATAAAAGGTCTGAATCAATATAACAAGATTACTTGTATATGATTCAGACCTTTATATTATTTGAAATAATTATTCCACTGATTGCTTCCAAGGTAGAGTATATGCAGATATCCTACAGCGGCACCTGCCGACTTATCAGTAATATTTGTGGATAACTTTGCAATTCCGCCCACATTTCGAATTTCATAGCGTTTCATTCCGACATTGCTTTCATCCTGATCATCCGAGTCACTGACATATACGGCTCTTAACTTTCCGTTTAAATCATACTCGGCACCCCATAGGGTTACTATATGATTATTTCTTGAAAATACCTTATGAGATAAGCCGACTAAACCGCCGTCTCCAAGCACTTCTTTAAGGATTTCACTTAAAGATTCATAGTTGCCTCCATAAGTGCGGTCTGTAAGTTTCTCACCTTTAAATATATCATAGAAAAATCCTCCGTTACTATCAGGAATCAGATTATCATTTTCTATGTTTGTTGCACCGCTAAGTTTAGGTCTGTACCCGTTTATAAACAAATCCATTAAAAGATCCGAATAAAAACCTCTCTCATTATAACCGTACAAAACCTTATAAAGTTCAAATATTTTACTCTCTTCCTGACTTTCAAAAGAATTCTTCAGTTCTGAGAGTCGTCTGCCGGCACGTATTATATCTCCGTTTTTTTCTATGTAATTGTCAACGTTCTCACTGTTTTGATCAAACCACCAATGCAGCATATTTGATGCCGCCGCAGCGAAACAAAGGTTTTTATCTATATCAATATTTCCACCGCTCCTTGTCTTATTAACATCATACCATCCGTCTCCGCTTGAAAAAGGAGCCTTATAGATTACATAGGTATCTAAACCGCCCTGTGTAACTTCTTTTCTAAAATCTCCGCCTACTCCCATAACCGGCGCATTTATACCCTTTGCCCAGATAACAGTTCTTATTTCACCTTCTTCATCGGTGTACTGAACAACATTGTCATTCTTTGCGGTAATAAGCGCTTCTTTTATGCTTTCAGCCTTATCCTGTATACTCTTTTTTCTTTCCTGTTCGGTTTTCTTATTATCCTTGGTTTCTTTTATTATTTCTGCATTGGAAGATGTGGCAGGCTTCATACGACTGTCGTTTGATTTTACATTTTCAGGCTGACTTACATTATTCTCTACTTTATCTGACTCAGTACTTTTATTGTTGTTTTCATCAGTACTTTCATCAGGTCTTAAATTACCCTCTCCAGAATTTTGTGAGGTACTTTTCTTTATTTTAGTATTTGCATCATCTACTAAATTTCCTGTTTTAATCTTATCGGCTTTATCGCTTAGGTTACCCGGCAAAACACTTATATCCGGGGTCTTGTTTCCATTTGAAACAGCCGCATCATCACTTTTTAGAGAACTTCCTATTTTACCGGTACCTGATCCGTTTGATACTTTGCCTTCTTTCGTACTTTTTCCTTGGCTTATGTATCCGCTTCCTTCCGGGCTTTCACTTTTTCCCGAGTTTGACGAACCTCTGCCTTTTACCGAGGACCCGCTTCCTCCCAAGTTTCCACCGGTATTTGATCCGCTTACTTTTCCTGAGTCTCCGCTCTTGCTTGAACCGCCGCCCTTTCCTGATGTTCCGCTTTTTCCTGATCCTGACGAACTTCCCACAGTACCCGCTTTCTTTGCTGTATTTGATGAGCTATATGAAGCATTATCTGTACTTATTCCTTTACCGGCTTCATAATATGCCTTTCCGCTTTCATTCACCCATCTACCTGCAGCATCGATTATGTATCCGTGGACGACAGTATTTGCATACATCTTTCCAACTGTAGCCTTGTCTGTTCCTTCAAAATAATAACAGTATCCGTCTATCCACTTCCAACCTGATAAAAGCACTCCTTCATTTGAAGTTTTACTGCTGTCCAAAAAATACCAATTATTTGAAGCATCCAAATACCAGCCTGTTTTTAAACTTCCGTCTTCATTAAATAAATACCAATTGTTATTTATTCGCTGCCAGGCTTTAAGTGCCTTATCCTCTTTATAATATTTCCATTTGTTATTTTCCAACTTCCAGCCGTCACTGCCTGCATAAGCATTAAACGCTGTAAATATCGATATGGTAAGTCCAAAAAATATAGGACCGACTTTAAATTTTCTCACCATGCCACCCTTTCATTCCTCAAAATTGCACAAAAAATCAGTCACATCATAATGACTGAAGTTCTGCAAACAATTGTATTATACTACATTTTATTTTAAATATCCATTATCATTTATATGATATAACGTCCCAAATCTCTTTCGGTTCAAGTCCAAGCTTCCAGACCGCCACCCCTGCAAGGTCCGCTTCCTTTACAGCATCCATTTTAAGCTTCATGGACTTCTCATCTTCCATCCAGATATACTTGGTGGCACTGCCCACACTTATCTGACCGACATACTGACCTACAGTATCATCCCAATTAAGACTTACATTATTTTCCTTGACCCAGTTTGACGCTCCTGTCATGCCTAAGGCGGTTGAACTTACCTTACCGTTTTCCTTAGTCCACACTCTGGTATATACAGGTACCGCATTGATAAGCTTCTCTTTTGGTACTTCCTTTAGGCTGTCTGTAATTGAATTTTTCACAAAATCTATAGAGGCACTACTGCCTTCATCAGAGCCGCTGTAATGCTCATCATAACCCATGTTTATAACATAGTCCGCTACCTCTGCAAGCTCAGCCCTTTGATAGAATGTATTGTATGATGCCGGAACCGGTACATCTACACTAAGTACCACCTTATTGTTCCTGCATGAAACCGAAAGCTCACGTATAAACTCTATAAAATGAGGAGCATTGTCCTGTGTCAAATATTCAAAATCTATATTTATTCCGTCAAATCCGTATTTCTTGGTATCACTCATCAAATTTTCAATAAGTTTTTTTCTACCGGTTGAAGATGAAAGGATTTTCAATGTACTGATTTTATCACTGAAATTGTCAATAAGCGACCAAACCTTCAAGCCCTTCTTATGTGCCGCATCCACATAATCCTTGCTCGCTATAGAAGTATAATTACCCTTGTTATCAGATAGCTTAAACCATGTAGGAGATATGACATTCATCCCCTTTGTATTATCCGCTACCTTTGTAAAGTTTTTATTGGCTGCCGCAGTTGTAACCTGATGCCATCCAAGCACAACCTTCTCATCCATCGACATAGATGTGTACTCAGGCTTTACAAAGCTGCTGACTCTGTTACCTTTATTTATATTTTTCAGATGCTTTCTTCTTATATAGCCCATAACACCGCTTTCTGTAAGCACCTTATCCCACTTGCCTTTTTGCTCTACTACAGTTACCTTGCTGTCTTTCTCAAACTCGACATTTTCTATACTTGCGGAAAGCATACTTGCATCAACTCTAAGTGCCGACTTTGCTTTTACATTACACTCTTCATATTCACCGAAGTTATCATTTATATATATCTTCTTGATATCACCGTCTGTGAATATATCTGTCCAAATATCGGTATATGTCTTTACTGTCTCTATTGAAATATATGTCTTATTTTCCTTTTCAAGAAGCAGTGGCTTACCGTTCTTATCTTTATTTTCAAAATTTGCGTATACTATCTCTGTAGGCAGTGCATACGAAAGCAGCTTTTCATCATCACTGTAATAAAACTTATCATTAAGTATTGACCTCGTCCAATTCAAAGGTATATATACCACACCGTCCTTGTATACGGCCTTTGCCTTTTGCAGTGAGTAGTTGTATACAAGCGCCACCTCATCATCCTTTACCTGATAAATCTGCGCTTCAGAGATTTTCTCACTTGAACCGACTATCTCTTCTATCTCTCTCGGCAAAAATATAATCCCAAGCACAGCACATAGGACTATTACAATACCTATCAAAACTCTTTTCTTCACATTGCCTCCATATAATTCAAATATAAATAGTCTTTACCACCAGTATACAGTATAAATGTGTATAAATGTTTAAAATTATAGTTATTTAAACATAATTATAATTTTACTTAAAAAACTGCCAAAACTTTTTATTGTTCTGGCAGTTATACTTACACGGCATTTCTCTTTTTGATTTGTTTTATCAATGTTAGGCTACCTAGTTAAGCCTTTCTGTGACACTTTTTCATTGATAAATCTTTTTGATATTTGATTTTTACATATACTTATAGACGGTCTTTAATAAAATATAGAAAACACCTGTATGTACCTTCTTTCTATCCACTAAAGCAGTGTGTGCTATGCAAGCAGATGATATTCTTATTCTCATATGTATAAATCCTTTGGTTTCGGTTTGAATAATAATTAGAAATCTAAGATAAAATTGAATTTTTAGATATTACTTGTTACAACTTTTATATTGGGGACTTTGATGGCTAAACTATCATTTATAAAAGTTATCTATATGTCTCCTTTCTCCGTCTGTAAATACATTATAAATCCTAAAATATCCTTATGCAATACTAAACCGTTGTTCGGTCGATATATGGCAAGATAGATTGTGCAAAATATAAAAAAGAGAGCCTCATATCAAATTGACTCTCCTTTTTATGTGCTAATTATTTTTTGCCCTGTAAATATATATGGTCTTTTCAGACTTGTTCCCGGCAAGATCTATGGCACTTATTTTTATACTGTTTTGCCCCTCGTTTAGCGGAACTTCTATTTGTGTAACTATCTGCGTAGTATTACCGTCTTTACCTTCAATATAAGAAATTGAGGTTTTATCGTCAGTACCTATAAGTGAGTCTCCGTTATAAAGACTTAATTTAAATGAATTATCACGTGAGCGAACCTTTATCTTTACCGTATCGGAATCAAGCTCTCTTTCATATACCTTATAATCAATAGAAGGATTTATCTTATCATAGAATAACCTTCTAACAATACTTGCCGATTTTTCGTTTTTAGTACTTACCTCAACTTTTATATTAACATTAAATGCTTCAAGTTTCAGTTTGCTTTCAAAAGAATACGCCTCGCCCTTATATATTATATTTCCATTTTTTCTATAGATAATATTGCTTTTTACAAGATCCTCTTTTCCAATATTTATAGGACTTGAGAGTTCATTTCCATCATTATCTACAAGCTTTATTTGTACATTTTCTACACTGTCATCCTCGTCCACATATCCTACAAAACCTGATACATCTATCTGCTTTTCTTCACCTTCTGTATTGCCAAGTACATCAAAAAACTCAGGTGTTTTAAGGAATACTGCAGGATATGGCTTTCTTTCCGCATTTGATGTGGTAGCATTATTAATTGTAATATCTGTAATACCTGCTTCTTCTATGCTCTCATGAGTATTTTGCATAGGTTTCCCGTCTCTAAATACTGTTGTAATATCAAAGCTTGTTTCAACAGGATTTATTGTAAATTCATAACAAAGCTTGTCCTCATCATATTTGAAATTATATTTTTTTGATATTTCGGAATTTACTTTATTATCCAAAATTATATTTTCTTCGATATTATCATGTTTCAAAGTAAGTTTATGCAAATGTGACTCTTCATCCGCCAGCTTTATCCTAATCACCGCTTCCTTTTCTATCAGACTGTAAGTCATATCATCAAGTTTTATATCGTTTACATAAACGCTTGCATTTTTATTGCTTATATAGTCAAAAAAGTTAAGGAAATTAATCTGATTATAATTGCTTTCTCTAACATCTGAAAGAGTGGTTCTGCTTTTATTATCCATATAGTCAACGGCATCTATTATAAGATCTGAAGTATCCGCAAAATACGGGCAATGGACTTCAATATCCGAATTTCTGTAACCGTTGGTATAAACATATACTTCCCCTCTTGCAGTCGGACTGTCAGGTACCGCTTCTAAAGGTATATTAAGCTTGCCGTCTTCAACCTTTATAAGTTCCTTTCCATCCTTCACAGGTTCATCTTGAAATCTTATAACAAAAGATTTTCCGTACCTTATACTTTTATCGGAATTATCGTCCTGTGCATATCTTATTGACTGCAAATATACATTCTCTATACCTATGCCCTTATCATGAATATTAAATACTATCTCCTTCATATTGCCGTCAATATCATTTACCTGCACTTCCTTGTCTGTACTTAGCTTAGGAGCCATACTGTCTACACGTACGGGGAATTTATATATCTGTTCTCCACTGCCTCCTATATTGTTATTATTAAGCTTTGCCTTAATACAATATATGTACTCCGCACCGTCCTCTGCAATTCCTTCGCCGAGTTTTCCGTCCCATACCGACTCCGGCATAAACTTAAAGCTTTTATTGACCGAAAGTCTGCTAAGCTTCCTTACCTGCTTTGAAGCACCTAAAACTCTTAAAGTTTCCTCTGTCTTAGCATCAAGTATCGAATACTCTACCTGCTCCATATTTCTTAGTGGTGCTATTCTTGCCGCCACATCGGGATAGTACTTACTGTTCGGTGAGAAATATATTTCATTATTGTACAGTGGAAGTTTAAGCATCATACTTGTTCCAAGCATTGAAGAGCTTACTCCGGCATTTTTATTTACAAAAAATTGTACATTTCTTTTTTCGCTTCCTATCTCAGGAAGCTGAAATGCATCTATAGCTCTTTGTTTGCCCCAATCTCCGTAAAATCCGAGGAAAGGTATATTAAGATTTGATATACCTTCTTTGTCCTTAAGACTTATAAAACCTTCTATAAAGTTATCCTCTTCAAGGTTTTCTGCATCCGAGTAATCCATAGTGAAATCTATACTTGCGGATGAATGTGCTTCCACGCTTATCTCTCTACTTATATTAGACTCATTTGAATGTAATATTTCAGATCTTTGCAGCCTGTATGTACCGTCTGTAGGCTCATAAAGTGCAACTGAATTTATATCATAGCTTTTTGTACTGTCACCAAAGTTTTCAAGACTGAGTCTTACATCAAACCTTTTATCCTTAAGTTCTTTAAGCTCGAGCTTTCCGTCGGCTATATTGTCATTGGTTCCCTGTGCCCTTACTACTACAGTGGTTTTTAACGCATTTTCAATATTTAGAGCACCGCTTCCCTGTTGTCTTACAAAATAAGGTATATCTTCAAATATTCCCTCATCCTTTAAAGGAGTTGCGGTATTCATAAGTAAAAGTTTTATAAAATCCGAACTGTTATCTGTTTGTATATGCTTTGCCTTTATATATTGTTTAAGTATGGCTGTAGCTCCCGTTACCTGAGGAGC
>CAUQKD010000075.1:0-9656 GCA_963518365.1 uncultured Lachnoanaerobaculum sp.
CACGCCACTACAAAGAATTGAAAGATGGAAAGGTCAAGTACGTCCATCTTTTTTACAAAATGTCCTACTGTAATTATCTGCAAAGCAAACAAAAGGGCACAAAATAAGAGTATAGCATCTCCGTATTGTAAGCTGATCCCTCCGTGTATACAGAGTAAGAACATTCCTATTATACTGAGTACTACACTTATCCAAAGTCTGATTCCTTCTTTTGCCTTAAAAAATATAATAGAGATAATAGGAACCAGGATAACATAAAGTGCCGTAATAAAACCTGCTTTTGATGCATTTGACTCTTTTATACCTATCTGCTGCATTGCACTTGCAAAAAACAAAAAAAATCCCGAGCATAGACTTGCAATAAATAATGTCCTTTTATAAGATTTGTCCTTTGTCTTTTCATCCCCGGACTTTTTCTTCTTAAAAAAACACACTACAGGAATCATAGCAATAAAGGATATCCAGCTTCTTATTGCAAGAAATGTATAAGCATTCACATATCTTGCACCTATACTTTGAGCGGAAAAAGCCGACCCCCATATAATTGCCGCCATCATTAACATCATGACTCCAAATGCATTCTTGTTCTTTACCATATTTCCCCCTAATATTGAATAGTAAACTTGCACTAGTTCCTTTATTATATCCTAATCTTGTTATAAAAAAAAGATAAAAAAAGTAAGATTCCCGTAATATTTTCAAATTTAATGCGGTTTATACCTCAATTAACGCAATCTGTACCTTTTTTGTTCAATCTTTTGAAAATATTATATAATACAGGCATATTGAATAAGTTATAAAAACAAGGAGAAAATATTATGAAATTAAGTTTTAATAAGAGAGCCGTTGCAGTTGCCCTTTCACTTGCATTGGCTACACCGATTATATCAACTACAGCAATACCTACAATCAATGTTTTTGCAGGCGGTTTTGCTACAAACCCGGCGGTAGCACAGGGACATGCCATTCCTAATACCGACGCTGTTACCATTTCAGGAAATACAGTTACCGTAACTCTTGAAGGTACAGGTGTAAGTGACGCTGTAAAGGCAAGTACGGTTGTAGACATATATCCTGACACAAGAAATTCTTCTCCTGCCGCCCTACTTACAAACCTTCCTCTTACATGGACAGGCAGCACAGGCGCTTGGACAGGATTCAGCTTCCAACTTCCTGCAAACTGGCAGACAAGATTCCATAACTCGGAGCAGATGGGTATAAATGTTACATCAACTGTAGGTACATCTACTTTCTCCGCTATGGCAAATAAGATTGTAAACAATGATACACAGATAAGCGTTGAGTTCCCTACAGTAGGTGCTACAACACTTTCAGCAAAGGTAACAGGCGGTTCACTTTATAACAACTCCGTTGCACAGAGCTTAAACGACTACACATATGAGTACACTGTTGCTCCGCAGACAAGCGGTTCCGTTACAACAGCTATGGCAAACAGCATCTTCAATGCAAGTGCAAATATCGTAGCTCTTTCAAATGCAAGTGCTACTTCAGACGCTTCAGGTAACTTTACACTTAACCTTCCTGCAGGAAAGAGCATCCAAAACCTCGGTGCAAATGATGCAATCTATGTAAGAAGAAAAGCTAAACACTCAAATGCACAGTATATCTTTATTATAAACAGTGTAAGAAGTGCGGCTCAAACACCTGCAGCAGTTAGCGCAACACCTTCAAATCCGAGACCTGCAACTCCTTCAAACCCTGTTGTAAATCCTACAACTCCTGAGAAGAAAGAGACAGATGTTATAATAGCTACAAATTCCAACAGCAGACACAGAAGCTCAGGCGGCGGGTCAGGCAGCTCAGGCTCAAGAAGAAGTGTAAACGGCAGCAGCTACTCATCACCTGCTACAACTACACCTGCTCAGACTCCTTCTACTCCTGCTTCAAACGTGAACAATCAGAATACAGCAGGTAATGTTACAAGAGTTCCTGCTCCACAGGGTCCGTCTTTAAATAAGCAGACAAAGAGCAGATTCTCAGTTCCAAAGACCGCCGATGCATCCGATATCGCAAGAAATGTAATCGTACTTTTCGGTTCTGTTGTCGGTATGGCATTTGCAACAATCGGTCTTAAGAAAAAAGAAGACTAATCCTTTAACTTTATAAACTTTATTTCATAGTTCGTTTTAAGGCAATATATATCTAAAATCTGCGATATATATTGCCTTTTATTTTTTTTACTATTATAATGTCGATGTATTTTTGCTATGGAGAGGTATATGAGACGAAAAAATACTACAACTGAAATGATGATGGGATATATGTGTTCCGCTTTGCTTGAATTGATGCTTGAAAAAGACTATGCAAAGATTTCAATAGGTGAGATTGCAAAGAAGGCCGGAGTGGACCGTTCATCATACTACAGACATTTTAAATCAAAAGAAGACATCATATCATTCTTTTTTGATATGGTTTTAAAGGAGTCTCTTGACGGCTTTACAAATCTGTCAAGCATAGACTTTACGCTGTATATTCATTCGATATATATGGCTTTTTATAATTATAAGAAAGAAGTCTTACTTATTTATCATTCCAATCTTTCTTCACTGCTTTTGGATGTGCTCTCAAAAAGATTTCAGTTCAGTGAAATTGCAATCGAGTTTCCGCTGACAAAGCAATATGAGCTTTCTTATATCATAGGCGGAATCTACAACAATTTGATATTCTGGATGAGCAGAGATATGAATGAGACTCCTGATGAACTTACCGAGATTTCACTCCAATTTAGAGATGAGGAATCAATATCACTGTTAAGCCTAAGATAATACCCCCTGCAGCCTTAACTGCAAGGGGCATTTTTATATGTTTTTTAGAGGCTTCATCGCTCTTTTTAGTATACCGTTCATATATGCTATAGCAATACCGTAGTTTGTCATAGGGATTTCTCTTTCCTTTGCAAACTTCATCCTAGTTTTCATCTGATTTTCATTCAACATACAGGCACCGCAATGTATTATCAGCTTGTACATTGATACATCCTTAGGGAACTCTCCTCCGGTGCTGAACTCAAAAATAAGATCGTCTTCATCAAAAAGTCCGGTATATTTTCTTACAAGCCTCGGTATCTTCACACTTCCGATATCTTCAAACTGCCTATGATGTGTACAGCCCTCACTTATCAGTATTCTGTCGCCTTTTTTCAGCGTATCCAGTACTTTGGCCGCACTGTATAAGCTTTGCAAAGCTCCTTTGTAGTTGGCAAATACTATGGAAAATGATGTAAGCGGGATATCTTCCGGTACCGCCTCATCCGCCTCTTTAAATACCTGTGAGTCACATATCACAAGTGAAATATTTCCTATTCTTTCCAAGGCGTCTTTTATCTCATTTACCTGCACTTCTATTACAATGCCGTGTCTGTCAAGTATCTCCCTTATTACCTGCTGCTGCGGCAATATAAGTCTTCCCTTCGGGGCTGAAGCATCTATAGGAGTCACCAAAAGTATTATATCCTTTTCCTTCATCATATTGCCTAAGACGGTTTTCTCCTTCTTACCTTCAGACAATATCTGTGACATCATATTTTTCAGATTATCTATATTGACAGCTTTCAGTGCGGAAACATATATATCAACCTTAAGTTCATTTTTTATATTCTCACAATCACATTTGTTTCCGACTATAAGATACTTCTTATTAACGGACTTTATTTTGTCTAAAAATATCAGCTCATCAGAAGTAGCTTCTCTGCTTGCATCTACTACAAAGAGTATCAAATCCGCCTGATTTATATAATCAAGGCTTTTTTCAACTCTAAGTGTGCCAAGTGTACTTTTATCGTCAAGTCCCGGAGTATCTGTAATTACCACAGGACCGAATGGTAAAAGTTCCATAGTCTTTTTTACAGGGTCTGTAGTTGTACCTCTTATATCCGAAACTATCGCTATATTCTGTGAAGTGATTGCATTTATAAGACTTGATTTTCCGGCATTACAGCAACCGAATATCACGATACTTGCTCTCTCTCCGAAAGGAGTGGTATTCATATTCAAACTGCTCATACTAGAACCTGAAATCCCTTGCATTTGTAGTCTCTATTTCACTTATATACTGTGTAGCCTTTTGCTTTACCACAGGGTTGCTTATCTTCTCAAGCTCGGACTTTATCATCTTCATTCCGTCATCCTTGGTATCTTTGGATGCATAGTCTGTCATATACTCACTTAAAGTCATCAGCGCATTAGGATGGCAGCAGTTTATAATCTGTCCGCTCTTGCACAGGCTCATAAATCTGTCACCTGTTCTGCCCTCTCTGTAGCAGGCTGTACAAAATGAAGGAATATGTCCCATCTGCATAAGCCAATCCACCACCTCATCCAAAGTTCTTTGGTCGGATACGTCAAACTGCTCGGAATCTGTAGGTCTGATTTCCTCGGTATATCCTCCTACCGAAGTTCTTGAAGCGCCGCTTATCTGTGAAATACCTACCTTCAGCGCTCTCTCTCTTACCTTTTGACTCTCTCTGGTAGAAATAATCATACCTGTATACGGTACTGCAATTCTTATACATGCGATAATCTTCTCAAAGGTATCGTCATCAAGTCCGTTGTCAAAAGCATCCGGATCTATATCATCAGCCTTTTTAATCCTCGGTACACTTATAGTATGAGGTCCTACACCGAATGCGGCTTCAAGGTGTTCCGCGTGCATTAAAAGCCCCGCAAACTCATATCTGTAAGACTCAAGTCCGAAAAGTACTCCAAGTCCCACATCGTCAATACCGCCCTCCATAGCTCTGTCCATAGCTTCGGTATGGTATATATAGTTATGCTTCGGTCCTGTAGGATGAAGGCTCTCATAAGATTCCTTGTTATAGGTCTCCTGAAAAAGGATATATGTACCGATACCCGCATCATGAAGCTTTTTATAATTTTCCACTGTAGTAGCCGCAATATTTACATTGGCTCTTCTGATAGCGCCGTTTTTATGCTTGATACTGTATATTGTCTTTAAAGACTCAAGTATATACTCAATAGGGCTGTTTATAGGGTCCTCACCCGACTCTATTGCAAGTCTCTTATGTCCCATATCCTGAAGTGCAATAACTTCATTCTTTATCTCTTCCTGAGTAAGTTTCTTTCTTGCGATATGCTTATTCTTTGCATGATAAGGACAGTATACACATCCGTTTACGCAGTAGTTTGAAAGATAGAGCGGTGCAAACATTACTATTCTGTTGCCGTAGAAAGTCTGCTTTATCTCACCTGCCAGCGCATAAATCTTTTCTATGATTTCCTTATCCTCACAAGCAAGCAGTACTGAAGCCTCTCTGTGAGTAAGTCCCTCGGCTATAATACCTTTATCCGTTTTTTTCGGCCTTGCTTTTTCAAGGTATTTTTCTATCAAAGGAATATTGTTTTTATTTTCCTCGGCAAACTTGAGTGTCTCCAATATTTCTTCATGGTTTATAAATTCCTCGGCTTTTTTTGATTTTACATCGTACTTGAACATTTACTATCTCCTCTTACCTTTGCAACTTCATAACCTATATTATTGATTCTGTTGGTAATACATCCGATGCAGTGAGCAGCTTCATCTCCTGTACATACCTTTCCATCATATAGTTCATATTTTTTTCTTGTCTTCAGCGGTGAAAGATTCGGCATCACCACATTTGCACCTGCCAGTATTCCCTTTTCTCTGCCCAGATTGTCAAGAGTACTAAGTGAGGTTGTAGCAGGTATCAACATCTTCGGTCTCATTATCCTAAGTATCGCTATAAGAAAAAGCGTCATCTGTATACTTCCGCTTTTCTCATCTTTAAATGCGGTATCATGATGTGGGATAAAAGGACCTATTCCACACATATGCGGACCGAACTCTTCTATAAACTTAAGATCCTTTGCCAGTGTGGTGGAAGTTTGATACGGCGAGCCCACCATAAAACCGCAACCTACCTGAAATCCTATCTCCTTAAGGTCCTGTAAGCATTTCATCCTGTGGTCAAATGACATCTGCTTCGGATGCAACTTTTCATAGTGCTCCTTATCCGCAGTCTCATGTCTTAAAAGATACCTGTCCGCACCTGCATCAAACATCTTTTGATACTCATCTCTTTCATATTCTCCTAAAGAAAGTGTCACGGCAACATCCTTATACTTGTCCTTGACTTTCCTTACAATAGAGCATATATATTCCGGCTCAAACTTTCCGTCTTCACCTCCCTGCATCACGAAGGTTCTGTAACCTAGCCTGTATCCTTCATCCGCACATTCAATTATCTCATCATCTGAGAGTCTGTAACGGTCACAGTTTTTATTTGAATGCCTAATTCCGCAGTAGTAGCAATCGTTCTTACATATATTGCTGATTTCGATAAGTCCTCTAAGATAAATATCTTTTCCGTAGTTTTCGTCCCCAAGTATTCTCGCCTTTTTACTGATATATTCAAATACCTCTTCATTCAAGTTCTCAACAATATATTTATATTCTTCAAGGCCAAGACTTCTTTCTCTTTCAAGTTTATCTATCAGAGCGATACTTTTGTCAATCTCAACATCTCTGTCATACTCAGTGTCCTTAAATTTTGTCTTATACAGTGTTATATCTTTAGCCATTGGCATCACCCACATTTGAATAAGCAGTTTTTATACTTACTCCGGATAATTTTCCGATTTTACCTGAAAGGCTTGAAATCACATTATTAGGTGCGTCGAGAGCAACCGACAACACACTTATGTTTCTTTTGTGATATGGTATTCCCATCCTTCCGATAATATAATCTCCGTACTCATGCAATAAATCATTGAGTTCTTTTACAGAATCTCTGTCTTCAACGATTATTGCCATCAATGCTACTCTGTTATCCATATTTCCCCTTTATAAATAATAGATTTTTGTATTAAAAAAGCCCAAAGCCACGGTGGCTTTGGGTACTCAAATAAATGTGCCTTGGCACAATCTTATACATTCACAAACCACCTTTCAAGTCAGAGCCTCTTCCTTGTTAGGAGTATCTGTATACAATGTAAATCCTTTTTAGTTGTTTGTCAATATCATTGCATGCTTTTATACATTTTTTAAGAAGTCTTTTTCATAAGCGCTATACATAATATTGCGGTAAACATTTCCGCAGCGAAAAATGAACTCCACACTCCGACAACCCCGAAAAAGTGTGACAATACAAGTGCAAATACAATCACTGCCACTATACCTCTTGATATTGCTATAAGCGAGGACTCTTTTCCTCTACCTGTAGCACTATAAAATCCTGCCGTAATGATATTGAATGCGGCAGGTATAAATCCTATAAAGTAAATTCTGATACCCGGTATTGCGTATTTTGCCAATATATCGGACTTTTCACTGTTAAACGCCTCTATTATAACCGGTGCAAATATAAGTACCGAAACTACCAGAGTCAATGCTATAATCATAGCGACTGTAAGTGAATATATATGTACTTTTTTCAGGTCTTTTTTTTCAGGTCTTTTTTCTCAGCTCTTCCGTAGGTCTCACTTGCTACAGGCTGTAAGCCCTGCGAAACTCCGTTTAACATCGCCACTCCCACAAGTGCCGTATTTGCAATAACTCCATAGGCTGCAACCGCTATATTTCCGACGAGATTAAGCAGTATAAAGTTAAATACAATGGTTATTATACCGTTTGATATCTCGCCTACAAATGCCACTACACCCAGACTGCAAGCTGATATAAATCTTTTAATTGAAGGCAAAACAAATTTAAAACGTATATTGTTTTTCTTTGACAGATAATGTGTCATACATATACACATACTTACAACAGGTGAAAATCCGGTTGCAAGTGCCGCACCGAGCATACCAAGTCCCAGCGGAAACATCAGTACATAGTCAAATATAATATTGAACACTCCGCTAAGCAGTGTTGCCGCCATTGCCGTCTTCGGCGCGTTGTCGTTTCTTACAAATGCTGTGAATGTGAAGTTGAGCATAAAAAAAGGCGAGAAACAGAGTATCACTCTCATATATGAATGTGTTACCGCTTCTATAACTTCATCCGCTCCCATCAGCCTTAATACCACATCCGGAACAAATATTCCAAGCATCAAAAAGAACAGGCTAAATAGTAATGTAAATATAAACGAGTTTGAAAAGTATTTATCCGCCTCTTCTTTTTCTCCCAGTGACTTTAAGAGTGCATATTTTGTTGCGGAACCTATTCCTATCATTGCACCTATTGAGTAGGTTATTGCAAATATAGGCAGTACCAAATTCAAACCTGTTATTCCATTGGCTCCTTCAGCTAAGGATATGAACAATGTATCTGCCAATACATAGCATGATGTACCTGTTGTCGCTAAAATATTTGGTAGGATATATCCTCTAAGTTTTTTCTCTATCATAAAAAGCTCCTGTAACAGTCAATGGTAGTTAAGCTTTATTCTAAAGCTGTAAACTCATTATGGTGAAAAAAATAGCAGTCAGTGACTGCTATCATTTTATGTTTAAGATTATACTAACTCAAGTAAAACTTCCATAGCCGCATCGCCCTTACGAAGCCCGATCTTAACTATTCTTGTGTATCCACCGTTACGATCTGCATACTTAGGACCGTACTCATCGAAAAGCTTCTTAGCAAGGTCAAGTGATTTTGTGTTCTTCTTCTTAGCAGCGCCCTTTGTAGGAACCTCTGTAGGAACATAAACTACAGCATTGATTTTGCTTCTTGCATGAAGTCTTGAAGGCTTATCTTTCTTGATCTCCTTCTCTACCTCATCATAAACGGTAACTTTCTTGCCGTCTACAACTTCTTTTACTCTCTTGCCGTTTGCATCTTTTCTTGCAACCTTTGCATTTACCTTTACAAGTTCGAAGTTATCCTTCTCCTTAACAGCCAATGCTATAAGCGGCTCAACAATCTTTCTGATCTCTTTTGCTCTTGCCTCTGTTGTAACAATCTTACCATGCTGTAAAAGTGCTGTAACCTGATTTCTTAATAATGCTTTTCTCTGACTGGATGTCTTTGAAAGTTTTCTATACTTTGCCATTTTTTCTCCTCCATAGGAAACATACATATGCTAACATTGGACTTACTACATATGTCTATTATTCTTTTTTATGATTCTTCGCTCTCACGAAGGTGAAGACCCAGCTCTTCAAGCTTCTGAAGAACCTCTTCTAATGATTTTCTACCCAGATTTCTGACTTTCATCATATCATCCGGTGTACGTGAACACAACTCCTCAACTGTATTGATTCCTGCTCTCTTCAAACAGTTATAGGATCTAACTGACAACTCAAGTTCATCTATATTCATCTCCAGAACTTTTTCCTTGTCATCCTCTGCTTTTTCTACCATTACATCTACAGTTTTAGCATTGTCAGACAAATCTATAAACAGATTAAGGTGCTCACTCAAAACTTTGGCAGCCAAGCTTACCGCCTCATCCGGTGCTAATGTACCGTTTGTAGTAACATCAAGTGTCAACTTGTCAAAGTCTGTCATCTGACCTACACGAGTATTTTCAACACGGAGATTTACTCTCTCTACAGGTGTGTATATAGAATCAATTGCTATAACGCCTATAGGAGTATCTTCTCCCTTGTTTTTATCTGAACTTACATAACCTCTACCGTTTGTTATTGTCAATTCCATATAGAACTTGCCTTCTGAAACTGTTGCAATAACCTGGTCTTTGTTAATGATTTCTATAC
>CAUQKD010000076.1:0-9627 GCA_963518365.1 uncultured Lachnoanaerobaculum sp.
AAGTTAAAACTCGGACAGACTTCATTTTCAGATAAGGCGGATATAAATATTGCAATAATGTGCGGAATGGCATCCTGCTTTTCGGCACTTTTCGGAACACCTATATCGGCGTCCATATTCAGTATGGAAATATTCAGTGTAGGTGTTATGTATCATGCGGCACTTATACCGTGCCTGCTGTCGTCATATATTGCAGTATATGTGGCAAAACTTATGAATACGCCTGTGGAGAAGTTCATAATACAAAGAGCGCCTGAGTGGAACTTTAAACTTATCGGATTTATGATACTGCTTGCCGCACTTACGGCCATTGTTGCAATATTGTTTTCAGTGGCAATGCATGAAAGTGCAAATATTTACAAAAGATTTTTTAAAAATCCGTATATAAGGATTGTAGTTGCGGCAATTTTATTTATAATATTAACTATACTCTCAGGAAACAGAGACTATAACGGCGGCGGATTTTGGCTTATAGAAAGAAGTATGAGCGGAAATGTCAGGTACGAGGCGTTTCTTATGAAAATCCTTTTTACTGCGGTGGCAATGGGAGGAGGATTTAAAGGAGGAGAGATAGTACCTACATTTGTTATAGGTGCAACATTCGGAGGTGCGTTTGCAAAATTTTTCGGGCTGCCATATGAACTTTGTACCGCATGCGGTATGATAGCCTGCTTTGTAGGAGTTACCAACTGTCCTATAGCATCTATTTTTATGGGCCTTGAATTTTGTGGTAGCCTTGGTATAAACTATTATGCTATAGTAGTAGGAGTAAGTTTTGTATTATCAGGTTATTATGGACTTTACAGTTCACAAAAGTTTGCATATTCAAAAACTGAAGCAAGATATGTAGGCTCGGATGCGGTGAGCATTAGAAAGAAAAGACAAAATAGTTAGGAGGATTTTATGGCTATATTTGAAGGTGCAGGTGTTGCACTTATTACACCGATGAATGAGGATTTAAGTGTAAATTATAATAAATTGGAAGAAATAATTGAGGAGCAGATTGCAGGAGGTACAGATGCCGTTATAGCCTGCGGTACTACAGGTGAGGCATCCACTCTTACAGTTGAAGAGCATTTGGATGCTATAAAGAGAACTATTGAGATAGTAAACAAGAGAATACCGGTAGTTGCAGGTACAGGTTCAAATTCTACAGAGACTGCAGTCGAGTTTTCAAAGGAAGCACAAAAGTATGGCGCTGACGGAGTATTGGTAGTTTCACCTTATTATAATAAGGCAACACAAAAAGGACTTATTAAGCACTTTACATCCATTGCGGAAGGTATAGATATTCCGGTGCTTCTTTACAATATTCCGGGAAGAACAGGAGTGAATATCGAGCCTGAGACTATTGCATACCTTGTAAACAATGTGGAGAATATAGTAGGTGTCAAAGAGGCAAGCGGTAATTTCTCAAATGCGATAAAGACTTTAAAGCTTTGTCCGCAGATAGATATGTACTCCGGAAATGACGACCAGGTAGTTGCTCTTATGAGTATAGGTGCAAAGGGAGTTATATCCGTACTGTCAAATGTGGCACCGAGACAGACTCATGAAATGTGCAAAGCCGTACTTGACGGAGATATATTTAAGGCAAGAAAGATGCAGATAGAGGCACTTGATGTTATCAACAATCTGTTTGCAGAAGTGAATCCGATACCTGTAAAGGCCGCTATGAATCTTCAGGGAAAGAATGTAGGACCGCTCAGACTTCCGCTTACACCTATGGAGAAGGCACATGAGGAAGTTTTGGCTAAGGCTATGAAGGAGTACGGTATTTTATAATGGTTAAGGTTATTTTAAACGGAGCAAACGGCGCTATGGGCAAGGTGGTCGCGGACCTTGTGGCGGCAGATGAAAATATGGAGATAGTTGCGGGAGTAGACTTAAATACCGATGCAAAATTGGGATTCCCCGTATTTGATGATATAAGAAAGATCGATATAGAAGCGGATGCCGTTATTGACTTTGCTTCAGTAAAGGCGGTTGACAACTTGCTTGATTTTATAGAACAAAAAAAGATTCCTGCAGTTATCTGTACTACAGGACTTAGTGAGGCGCAGATTGACAGAATAAATAAACTTTCATCAGTGTCTCCTATTCTTCGTTCCGCAAATATGTCACTCGGAATCAATATATTGTCAAAGGTATTGGCTGAGGTAGCTCCTACGCTAAAGAAAGCAGGTTTTGATATAGAGATAATGGAAGCACATCACAGAAGAAAGCTTGATGCACCCAGCGGAACAGCACTTTTGCTTGCAGACTCTATAAATTCAAGTATTGATAAAAAGCTTGAATACACTTATGACAGAAGCGACAGACATGAACCGAGAAGAGAAAATGAGATAGGTATCTCATCTGTAAGAGGCGGTACAATAGTAGGTGATCACGATGTTATCTTTGCAGGAGAAGATGAGGTGATTTCATTTAACCATAGAGCATATTCAAGAAAGATTTTTGCAAACGGTGCAATAGCAGCGGCTAAGTTCTTACTTGGAAAATCAAACGGACTCTACGATATGAGCGATGTGATTAAATAAATTTTTAGGCAATCAGAATACGGATTGCCTTTTTTAGAGGTGAATATGAAGATTTTGGGGATTATTGCGGAATATAATCCTTTTCACATGGGGCATCAGTACCAGATTAAAAAGGCTAAAGAACTTTCAGGAGCAGACTATGTGATAGCTATAATGAGCGGCAACTATGTGCAAAGAGGGGCACCGGCTGTTTTTGAAAAAAATATAAGAACCAAGACGGCTTTAAACGGAGGAATAGACGCCGTATTTGAAATCCCGAGCTTTTTTAGCGTTGCAAGTGCAGCCGACTTTGCACGGTATGGTATAAGTCTGCTGGATATACTTGGAGTCGACTATATATCATTCGGTGCGGAAAACAATGATTATGATTTGCTTTGCAGTGTAGCAGGTATTCTGTCGGAGGAAGAGATTGAGATTTCAATAAAAAAATATTTGGCTTCAGGTTTAAACTATGCCAAGGCAAGACATAGTGCGATAATGGATAATATAACAAGTGAAAGTATATCCATGCAGCAAAGAATGCAGATAGAAGATATACTTTCATCCCCCAACAATATACTTGCAATAGAATATCTTAAGAATATAAAACTTATAAAATCAAATATAAAGCCGGTTATAATAAGTAGGAACGGGAGCACTTATCACGAAAAGAATATAGAAGAGAATAAATTTGCCTCGGCCACAGCTATAAGAAATGCATTATATAGCGGTCAGAAGGATATATTTAATGATAATATTACCGGCGGCATACCGGCGGAAAATACAGATATTTTAAAGTCATCAAAGCCCATATTTGAAGATGATTTTTTATTTACCGTACAAAGGAATATATCAGACAAGATATATATAAGAGACGACTTGTGTGAGTATTGTGATGTGTCTGATGAGCTAAAAAATACAATAAATAAAAGTATAAATGAGATTAAAAGTAAGAGTTTTGAAGATTTTATTTTAAGCCTTAAGAGCAAGAATTTTACCTATACCAGAATAAGCAGGGCAATCTTTCATATTCTTTTAAATCATAAGAAGAAAACTTTAAAAGAGCTGAAGTCGGAGGCGGATATGGCGGCCTACCCTCTGTTATTAGGATTTAAAAAGGCTTCATCAAATCTTTTATCCGAACTTAAGCTTAGAAGTAAAAAGCCTTTTATCAGTAAAATCGGAAGTGCAAAAGATATTTTAAGTAAGAGCGGTCTTAAAATATTTGAAAATAATATATATTCGGATTTTTTGTATAATTCAATATATTTTGAAAAATATGTTGAGATACTTGATAATCCATACAGGAGAAAGATTGTGATTTTATAATTTTTTCTTGCCAAAAAGCATCTCGGATGTTAAAGTATCACTTAGTAAAACAGACGGTCGCACAAGTGTGAGGAAAGTCCGGGCTTTATAGGGCAGGATGCCGGATAACATCCGGTGGAGGCGACTCCAAGGAAAGTGCAACAGAAAATAACCGCCGAAAGGTAAGGGTGAAAAGGTGGTGTAAGAGACCACCGCTTGTATGGTAACATATGAGGCAGTGTAAACCCCATCCAAAGCAAGACCAAAGCGAATAAGGGCTGCCCGTCCGATATTCAGGTAGGTTGCTAAAGCCTTGTGGTGACATAAGGATAAGATAGATGACCGTTTAATACATAACCCGGCTTATGTTTTGCTTAGGCTCCCGTAGGGAGCCTATTTTATTGCAATACTTTACCTTATCTTAACCTATATATGCTAGAATATACAAAGGTGCAAAAAAATTATTTTAGGAGAGGAAAATGAAATACTTTGAGAATAAATACACAAGATTTCAAGAAATAAAAAAGAATATAATACAGGCTGTAGCCACATTGGTGACAAATGCCAATCTGAAGGGATTCTTTGATGGAAAGATATACAAGGGGAATACAAAGGTAGCCTGTGTACCCGGATTAAACTGCTATTCATGTCCGGGAGCGGTAGGTTCCTGTCCGATAGGCTCATTACAGGCGGTAATAGGAAGTAAAAAATTCAGCATATCATATTATGTATTTGGGATAATGATACTTATAGGGGCATTATTTGGCAGACTGGTGTGCGGACTTTTATGTCCGTTCGGTTTCGTACAGGATTTACTGTATAAGATACCTACACCTAAGTTTAAAATTCCTGCAAAAGCAGACAGAGTACTTAGATATATGAAATATCTTATATTATTTACATTTGTAATACTCTTACCGATGTTTTTGGTTGATGCTTTCGGTAACGGCGCACCTTATTTTTGCAAACTTATCTGTCCGGCAGGAACGCTTGGAGGAGCACTTCCATTACTTGCAAAAAATGAAGGACTTAGAAGCACAATAGGATTTTTGTTCTTTTGGAAACTGAGTATACTGATAGTTGTAGCGGCACTTTCCATATTTACATACAGACCTTTTTGCAGATATATATGTCCACTTGGAGCATTCTATTCATTCTTTAATAAAATAGGATTTTACAAGATGGAATTTGTATCCGATAAATGTGTAAACTGCGGACTTTGTGAAAGAGCCTGTAAGATGGATATAAATGTAAGAGCAAATCCTAACTCTTTGGAATGTATCAGATGCGGTGCATGTACTGCAGCCTGCAGACATGATGCCTTAGTGATGACATATGCAGGTCTTGGAAAGAAAAAAAAAGAAAAGCCTGTTAATGTAAAAGCTTGTAAGAGTAATTGCAGAGGATGTGCAAATGTGGAATAAACTGTCTATAAGAATAAAAGTAACATTACTTACAGCCGCGGTGCTCTGTGTAATCTCGGTACTGTTATTCTTATTTAATATAGAAAGTGCATCCAATATTTTTATAATACCCGATAATGTAGATATACCGTTTAACAGTGATTCAAGCTTTACCTTTGATTTTGATATTGCACAGCGTGTATTTAGAATAAACAGTCTTTATACATTGATAATATTTTCTGTTGCCGGAACCGCTCTGATGTGGTGGGTGGTAGGTAAGGTTTTGATGCCGCTCAATAAATTCAGCAGAGAAATAAAGAAGCTTGATATTACTAAAATAAATGATGATATACATATAGTGAAAAGTACTGATGAATTGGGTGATTTGCAAAACGCATTCAACCATATGCTTGGAAATATAAGAGAATCCTATGAAAGGCAAAAAAGGTTTTCGCAAAATGCCGCCCATGAATTGAAGACTCCTGTAGCAGCAATAAGGGCAAATCTGGAGGTGTTAAATCTGGATGAGGAGCCACAGATAGAGGATTATAAAGACTTTGTGGAAGTTGTGGGCAGACAGATTGAGATGATGAACTCTATTGTAGTGGGACTTAGACTTTTAAGTAATGAAGAGAGCTTAAATATTGAAAAGGTTTATTTGTATAAAATAATAAATGAGATAATCGAGGATTTAGAATATAAAATCAACGAAAAAAATCAGAATATAGATTTTATTTGTGATAATAAAAACATGGCTATAGACGCTGACAGAGTTTTAATAAAGCAGGCTGTCTTTAATATAGTGCATAATGCCATAAGGTATTCAAGAGAAAATGCATTTATAGAAATAAAGCTTGGAGATAATTCATTAAGTATAAAAAATCACGGAGAAAGTATTCCAAAAGAGAGCCTTGAAAAGATATTTGAAGCTTTTTACTGTGTGGATAAGTCCAGGGCTAAAAAATTCGGCGGAAGCGGTCTCGGTCTTGCCATAGTAAAGGAAATATTGGACAGACATAAATTTGGAATAAGTGTAAACAGCGTAGATGGTGATTTTGTAGAGTTTATAATAGATTTTAAAGGATGAAAATATGAAAGAGATTTTAAAAAAGTTGGAAAAGAATAAAGCACTTCCGTATATTATGCTGGGAGTAGGTGTGGTAATGATTATTGCAGGTGTAATGAGAGATGAACACCTGGTGGTATTAAAAAAAGCTGTTAATATATGCCTTGAATGTATAGGCATAGGATAGGGGGAAGAAATGAAAATACTAAAGATTGCATGGGCTACATTTATAGCTGTTTTACTGGGATTTATATTTTTTGTAATTACGGATCTTGTGATAATCAGTTTAGGCTTTGCCTATAATAAGACCGGAAATGCGGTACTTGACTGGTTGACTCTGCCACAGGAGATGGACAGGATTTATCTGGTGATTTATCCTTTATCAATTCTTGTATATTCAATTATATTCTTTAAATGGATAAATAAGGATAAGGAGGAAGCACAGGTACATTGGGATATAAAGACAGGAGTGGTGTGCAGCATAATGGCAGGTATAGCCTTTGGAGGCATATCTACATTATGGGTAATGTTTTTAAAAAACACGGCACTGTCAAATATAGGTTTTATAAAGAGCAGTCTGGAGTATTTGAATGCATCATCAGCAAATAAATCAACTGTATCATTTATTATAAGTCTGGTGGTTGCAGGAATTCTTGCACCTATCAATGAGGAGATTATCTATAGAGGAGTAACCTTTAATTTCCTTGAAAAAAGAGTGAATACAAAATATGCACTTATAGTTTCATCACTGATGTTTGGAATTATACATTTATCATTTGTACAGTCTGTATATGCAACTATTATGGGACTGATATCAGGTATTGTATATATGAAGACACGCAAACTCAGGTGGTCCATTTTAATACATATAACTATAAACACTTTGGCAACATATGAGCTTACCTCAAATTTGATCTGGGTAGCTTTTACAATAATTCTGTTTTTACCGCTTGGAGCTATGCTCTATAAGCTTTTAAAAACAAAAACAAATTATGCATATTAAAAAGATATAGTTTTATCAATCTTAACTTAGGCTTAACCAAAGCCATGTTAGTATATAGACGTAAGATAAAGAAATTCATAAGGAGAATAGATATGAAAAAAAGATTATTGATTTTTGGTTTTGCTTTGATGATGATGGCAAGTGCTACAGCTTGTGGAAGTCAAAGCAGTACAGACAAAGACGGAGGAAATGCCAAGACTGAAAGTACGGCGGCAAGTACAGATAAGAAGTCTCAAAAGTTCCCGGAGTTTAAGGCAAAGACGGTAACAGGTGAGGATATAAGCAGCGATGTGTTTAAAGACAACAAGTTGACAGTGGTAAATGTATGGGGAAGCTGGTGCGGTCCATGTGTAGCTGAAATACCGGAATTACAAAAGCTTTATGAGAATATGAAGGATAAAGGTGTAAATGTAGTAGGACTTGCACAGGATGCCGGAACAGATATGGATGCGGTAAAGGATATTTTGAATAAGAATAAGGTTACTTATCAGAATGTAGTACCTGAGGGGGCTGTTACCGATTTTGTAATGAGTATTCAAGCATTTCCAAGTACCTTTTTGGTAGACTCTGAAGGAAATATAGTTGATAAAATACAGGGTGGAAGAGACCTTGAGTCATTTACAAAGGCAGTTGAGGATGCTTTAAACAAGATGTAATGGGGAAATGCTTGTTGTAGCGATATTTATGAGTATGAAGGGTGATATTCAAATAATAAAAATATTAATTTAAAGGAGATAAATATGAAAAAGAATTTGAAAAAGCTTATTATGGCCGCCGCTGCCGCATCATTATTAATGGCATGTACAAGTAATGCAAAACCGGCTGAAACAAAAACAGCAGAGACAGAGAGTGTTATGCCGGAGAGTGTAGAAGCAGGGAAGGCAGGAATGACTATTGAAACAGATGCACAGATGCCTGATGATATGCCAAGTTTACCGGGCGCTGAAAACGGAAAAGTAAAGTCGGTTACAGACAAGGTTATCCGTATAGAGAGAATATCGCATGTGGGTAATGAGGTAGAAAGTAGTGAAAGTACAGATACAAAGGAAGAAAATGAAGTTCCTGAAGAAGTTGACCTTGTACTTGATCCTGCAGGTTTGAATTTCGTAGATATGGCTACAGGTCTTGTAAGTGATGCACCTAAGGAGGGAGATGAGATCTATGCATGGGTAGCACCTGAATATATGGCAAGTATGCCTCCACAGGTAAACTCATATGTGGTACTTACCAATGCAAAAGAGGGATTCCATATGCCTATGTATACAGACGGTATTGAAAAGGCTGAGGAAGTAGACGGCAGTATTGAGCTTTTGGATACTTTAAACAATGCTAAATGGACTGTAGATAAATCTGTAAAACCTGTGCTTGCATCAACAGGAAAGGAAGTGGATTTTTCTGAGATTAAAAAGGGAGACAGATGTCTTTTATGGTCTGAGAACTTTATGATTACAACCACAAGTACAGAAATGCCTAAGATAAAGACAAACAGAGTGGTTATTTTAAAGTAAAAGATATCTAAGAATGGTAAGTGAATATACAGATAAGCCTTGGAGATAAGGGCTTATCTGTGACAAAATAAGGACTGTATAAGGGAGATGACAATGAAAAAGAAACAATTTAAGTTTAAGGGTGTAGTTTTGGCATGTTGTTTGGCGGCGTCTATGCCGCTTGGTATAACAACACCGTTTGAAATAAGTGCTATGGCAGATGTGGTTGCACATAATGTGGATATAACGCCACCGGCAGGAACAACAGATAAGGCTTCTTATATAAAGACAGAAATAGAAAATGCATTGGCTGCTAACGATATTATAAGAGTCAGCGGTAACGCAGAAATGGAACCGACTGCAAACAGTATAGAAATTACTATACCACAGGGCAAAAAGATTATATGGGAAGCAAGTATTACAGGATCAGCGGCAAAAGCTTTATTAAAAGTAAATGCTTCGGGAACAGGTGCAGAATTTGAAATGACTTCAGGAACATTAAGGTCTGAAGCACATTCAGCATTGATATCTACAGATAGAGATGGCTATACAAATTTTACTATTAAGGGTGGAGAAATTATAAGTGGAAATCATGCGAGTGCCCCTACAGTGAACTTTAACGGAAAAGGTCAGTTTAATATGACCGGCGGAACAATAATAAATTATGCAGCGGACTACGCACTTGTTTTACAACCCAAGGCAGGTACAAACCACAGTATAACAGGTGGAACTCTAATAGCATGTGGTGAAGAAAATGCTACTGATATAAAGGCTAAAAATCATGTACTAGTATATCATTAATTAAATAACTAGTACAAATAATTATTCTGTGGTATAATAA
>CAUQKD010000077.1:0-9553 GCA_963518365.1 uncultured Lachnoanaerobaculum sp.
TCGGAGTATTCGGTGCAATGGTTATATTACATTACCCGCTGGTAGAAGTTTGGGGCAGTTGGGCAACACAGTCTTTTGACTACAGTGCATACTTTAAAGCAGGGCATTTTATCCCGATTTTCTTTGTTACCGTAGCCTGTGGTATTCTTTCCGGATTCCACTCATCACAGACAGCTTTAGTGGCTCGTACAATAAAGAGTGAAAAAGACGGTCGTATGACATTCTACAATATGATGGTTGTCGAAGGATTTATCGCAATGGTTTGGGCAGCCGGTACAATGGCTCTTATCCAATTCACAGCTAAAAACGGCGGTATCACAATGCAGTTTAATGACGGTGTATGGCAGTATATGATTAAAAAAGGTGGAGAGCTTGTAGCGATCTTACCTACCAGTGTTGTCGGTGTGGTATGTAGGTATGCTCTTGGTCCTGTCGGTGGTGCTGTAGCACTTATCGGTATTATCATCCTACCTATCACATCCGGAGATACGGCACTTCGTGCACTTAGACTTACAATTGCCGATACATTCCATATCAAGCAGGATAACAATGCAAGAAGGCTTAGTCTTGCAGTACCTATTTTCGTTATAGTAGGTGCAATCCTTGTTTGGTCTAAGTTTGACCCTAAAGGATTCAACACACTTTGGAGATACTTTGCTTGGTCAAACCAAACAATGGCACTCTTCCCACTCGCTGCTGCAACTATCTATCTAATGATAAACGGCAAGGCAAAATGGGCTTGGATGACTCTTATACCCGGTACATTTTACACATACATATGTGCTTGCTATATATTGAATGCAAAACTTGGCTTCGGTCAAAGTTGGGGCGTTGCATATATCGGAGGTGCAGTTGTTGCTGCAATTTATGTAGTGCTTGTTATCTGGAGAGGTAAAAAAGGCGGTACTACCCCGGCAGACAAATAAATAAACTTGCTACTCCCAAGGCAGTTGTAATATAATACTGTCTCGGGAGTTTTTTTATTATTTTATTAAACAGAGGGAATATGGAAATTTTAGAATTTTTAAAACAGGAAAATATATCAGATAAAATTATTTCAGAGATAAGTTCATTCAGAAACTTCTATAAACTTGAAGCTGAAGATGAAAAGAGAATCCCTAAAGATTCCTATCTCTACTATGGCAAGGAAATTTGGGAAGAAGCCGCCACAGCTATAATAGCAGGTGAAAATATCCTGCTTGACGGTCCTAAAGCTACAGGTAAGAATGTATTGGCTCAGAATCTTGCAACGGCATTTGCAAGACCGCAATGGGATATATCACTATATATCAATACTGATGCATCATCTCTTATAGGTTCTGACACCTTTGAAAACGGAGAGGTAAAGCTTAGAAAAGGACCTATATTAAACTGTGCCGTAAAAGGAGGTTTCGGTGTACTTGATGAAATAAATATGGCAAAGAATGAATCACTTGCTGTGCTTCATGCAGTGCTTGACTTTAGACGAACCGTTGATTTACCGGGATACGACAGAATCAATCTACATGAGGCTACAAGATTTATCGGTACTATGAACTACGGATATGCCGGAACAAGGGAGATGAATGAAGCACTTGCATCCAGATTTATGGTACTGCATATGCCTGTTATATCGGAAGAGAATTTACAAAAGCTTATAAAGGACAAATACCCTACTCTAAAGCCTGAATATATTTCACAATTTGCCACTCTTTTTGATGAGATAAGGAAAAAATGTGAGGGTGGTGAAATTTCTACAAGAAGTCTTGATCTCAGAGGCCTTATCTCATGTATAGGAATGATGAAAAAAGGACTTGGCGTTACAAAGGCTTTACAGATGGGACTTATAAATAAATGCTTTGATGAGTATGAAAGACAGCTTGTACTTGATATTGTAAGTGCCAGATTGCCTGAAAGCCTTCTCGGGGAGAGTGTTTTTTCATGATCTTGACAGAGTTTGAAAAAAAGAGAGCCGCAAATATGATTTGGAATGCCGCAGGTAATTATAATGTTTCCATAGGCTTTCGTATGTATGATAATGAGGCAAGAGCCGATCTTTATTGGAATACCATACTTGGCAGCAGCTATGCACATTTTGACTGGAAAAGGTTGAAGGAATTTTATAATACTTTCCATGAAACCATAGGTCAGGGAACCTATGAGACATTATTTTGGATTGCACTTGAAAACTCCACCTTTGAAAAGGAAAAGAATTTAAGACCGAGTCTCCTACTCCTTAGAAAAGAATATTGCAAACAAAAGCTTAAAGAATTTATGCCAAGTATTGCAGAAAGCAGAGAGGGTTGGATACTTGAAGGGCATTATAGAACATCTATGGGTGAGGACAGCGGACTGCCCGATTTGGTAGACAGAAAACTCTTATCTGAAGTTGAAATCGGTGCAAATGTGGATACTGAAGGTTTTATAAGGAGCCTCTCAAATACTCTTGCAAAGTATTTTACCTATCTTCCCGGAGTATCTGCAAGGTTTCAAAAACACAGATTCAAAGTTCCTATACCAAGACTTTTCTTCGGTAAAAAAGCAGGTGTATCAAATGAAGTATCAGGTGCGACCAAACTGGTACTTGGCTATGTTGAAAATCAGGGAGGTGCAGATGCCTCTGCATTTGAAACCGACTCGGAAAAATTTAACAGAGTTACGGAGGAAGGCTTAAGAAAATATATCAGCAGCTATTTCGGTAAATCCATCTATGATGATAAAACCTCTGAAAAAATACAGAGAGAGTGCTGTGTAGGCAACCACACAGGTACCAGAATATTTTTTACAAGAGGTGAGAGTGAAGAAAAAGTAACCGGATTTGCCGCAAAGATGCGAACGGAGATGAAAAAGCAGTATAAGAAAAATGAAGAATTCTTCTTTGACAATATAGGAAGCAATAATGCATCTATCTTGGAACTTACAAATCGTATCAAAAATGCTCTGCTGACTCAGCTTGAGCCTACTACCGTTTATGCAAAGACCGGTAAGTTAAATCCGGCTCTTGTCTGGAAGGCACTGTATCTTAATAATAATAAAATTTTTGAAAAGCAGGTAGCGGAAGGCAGCGGCAATATAAGTGTCGATATTTTACTGGATGCCTCAGCTTCACAGATTCATCGTATGGACACCGTATCCACACAAGGCTATATTATTTCAAAGGCACTTGATAACTGCCATGTTCCTGTCAGTGTATGGGGATATTCATCTATGAACGGATACACTGTAATGAATCTTTACAGAGATTACAATGAAACCTCAAAAAACAATGAAATATTCAGATTCTTTACCACAGGTGCCAACAGAGACGGTCTTGCACTTAACGCTTTAATGGAGCAGATGAAGAAAAACAACGCTTCTCACAGAGTTGTGATATGGCTTACAGATATAAAGCCGAATGATATGCTTGAGGTCAAGGGCAAATCAAGAAATTACAGCGGTGATATCGCTATAGAGGATATGACCGAGCTTGTGCATAAGGCAAAGCTTGAAAACATATATGTACTCTGTGCCTTTACAGGTGATGACGCCGATATACCGAATGTTCAAAAAATCTTCGGCAGAAGTTTTGTAAAAGTGAAATCACTTGATAACTTTGCGTCTTTGGTCGGAAATATGCTACAGGCGGAAATTAGGAGAATGTAATAAGAGTAGTTTGTCAAAACAGGCAAACTACTCTTTTGCATAATTACTTTTTAATTTTTAATATCAACCACCTTATAAAAAGTCCAAGGGCAACCCAAACTCCTATATTTATAACTATTGCCACAATATCCCAAAACAACTGCATATCCATAAGATTCCTCCTTATACCCCACATAAAACTTTCACTAAGCTTTTATTTAATTTCATTGTACATCTTATAAATCAGTTGTCAATAGCTGCGTAGCGCCCTCCTATATATTATCCAAAAACTCCATAAAGGTAGGCAGATTATCCCACTCATGCTTTTCTATTCTTTTCTTTATAGTATGTTCTTCATCAAAAAGATATAAACTGTCCACCAAATCCTTTACCTGATTGAAATGATGACTTGTAATTATAATTGTCTTTCCCGCCTCTTTCAATGAATATAAGACATCCTTTATAAGTTCCACATACTTTGGTGAAAGTCCGTTAAAAGGCTCATCAAGTATAATCACCTCAGGATTCATAGTAAGCACCGACCCGATAGCCACAAGTTTTTTCTCACCACCTGATAATTGATAAGGTACTCTGTTTTTCAGATGGTCTATTTGTAAAAGTTTTAAACAATCTTCCACCCTTTTTTCCACCTCAACCTCAGGCAGTCCAAGCTGTCTTACTCCGAAGGCAAGTTCCTCATAGACTGAAAAGTTGAAAAGCTGTACATCACTGTTTTGAAATACAAATCCGATTTTTCTGTAAAGATTTGATACTTTTTTTAAGTCTTTTATATATGCCTTATTTATCTCTTCACCGTTAAATGTATATTTGCCCTCAGTAAGGGCAAAAAGTCCTACAATAATCTTAAGTAAAGTGGACTTTCCGGCTCCGTTCGGACCCATTATGGATACGCCTTCTCCTTTTTTTATATCAAGGTTTATATGATCCATTCCTATTTGATTCTCATAAATATATTTTCCGTTTTCAATATGAATCATATCTGTCCTTTCAAAGTAAAAAATAAGATTATAAGTATTATACAAATACTTATATGCAAAATATCTGATTTATTTAATTGCAATTTTCTCCTCACTTTAACCTTAGTACCGTAGCCACGAAGCAACATTGCCTCATATAAACTCTTCATATGCTCTTTGCTTATAAGATATACCTGACCTAAGATTGCACCTGTAAGTTTTTTTGAAACTCCCTGTAAGCTTCTTATTCTTATTGCATATAATATACTCTTTATATGATTTCCCAAAATATAAAAATATTTAATTGCAATATCAAATATCATCACCAACTCCTGTGGCAGATAAAGTCCTCTAAGCCCCGTTATAAAATCGCTCCATGAGGTCTTTGTCAAAAATACGGAGAGGTTTAAAAGCAAAAGCACAGTTCTGATAAGAAAAAAAGTCGGATGAATACTTGGATGAAGCAAATAGCTTGGCAGTAAAATAACAGAGGTAAAAATAATAAGTCTGATAAGCTTTTTTACAATAGACCTTATTTCTCTACCGCTAAAAAAAGCAATCTCAGCTAAGAGAAAAATTCCGACCGTCCACAAAAACACTATGCTTTTACTGTTATAAATAAGCACAAGTAAGATAAGCAATTCACAGATTCTTATGACCGGACTTCCGCTATATTTTTTTCTGTCCTCAATCTTTAAATATGATAAAAGAGAAATAACGGTTGAGAGATTACTTTGAAGAAAACCGCTTTTAACTTCAGAGTCATTCACCGTTATTTCTTCTTTCATCATCCAATCAGGCAATGTCTGATTTGTCATACATGCTTCCAATCAATTTTGCAAATATAAAAAATAAAAGTACCGCAGTAACTGCACTAAGCACATATCCTATGCCTACATTTATCCCGGGTATCTCATAGTCTGTAAATAATGAGTTAAATGAGATTCCGTTCGCCATTCCTGTAGGCAATGCAGCCATGGTATTTGAAGATTGAAGCTTTTCAAGCAACTCCTCTCCCGACCATTCTCCAAAGGCTGTGCCTGAAGCCAGAAGTCCTATAGGCGTGATAATTATAAGAAACAGTATCAGACCGTAGAGTTTGCCGATAAGTCCTTTACTTACATTCTTCTCACTGTATATTGCATCCGGAGAGGCAATATTTACAAAGCGATAAATCACCACAGTGAAAAATACTTCCACCCATCCTGCTATCACAATATGAGGAATCATCATTGCAGGTATGGTAACTGAAATCGGGTAAGGATTATATAGCGGCAATCCGTTACTTGAAGCTATTATCGGCTGTATCCCAAGCTCTATTGCTGTAAAAAATGCGGCGATATTTATTCCAAAAAATGCTCCCGTACCGGCTCCGATATAGCTATGCCCTCTTTTTCTTAAAAGATCATAGATTGCATATCCGCTAAAAGGCATAAGGATTGCCATATTGAAGATATTTGCACCAAGCGAGAGTATTCCTCCGTCACCGAATAAAAAGGCTTGAAGTATAAGTGCCACACTTACACAAAGGCTTGCGGCATAAGGTCCCATCAAGACAGCTAAAAGCACACCTCCGATGGCATGTGCGGTTGTACCGCCCGGTATAGGTACATTAAACATCATCATCAAAAATGACAAAGAAGCTCCCACGCCAAGCATCGGTGCAAGTTCTCTGTTTTCTTTCAGTTCAAGCCTTACCTTAGATATAGATACAGCCAAAGGCGGCAATGATACTACACTAAGAGCCGCACAGGTAGCCGGCCCCAAATAATTATCAGGTATATGCATATTTCTCCTCTATTTTATTTAGATTTTTATTTTTTCTTTTTATTTTTTCTATCTTTGATTTTTTCTAAGTTCCAAATGTTTTAAGCCTCTTATCTCTTCGCGATAAAAGTTTATAAAGTCCCACATAATTCCCAGATTATTGTGACTGCTCTTACCCAAAACACGAAGCACAAAACCGTATTTTTCCAAAGCCGTGATACCGTAGATTCCGGTAAACTCTTTTGTGTTTAATGCTTCTTTACTTCTTTTTATCCATTCGGTACAAAAATTTTCATCAATAATTACAACCGAATTGAAATTGGTGTAGCCCTCAAAAAGTCCAAGCTCACCCATATCCTCTTCTTCAGGATTCACTATCAAATAATCATTGAACACAAGCTCACCATCATATAAAATCTTTGTCTTTAAATCCACTCTGTTGTACAAAAAAGGTGTGTCACTTTTAGACCAACCGGCAGTCAATCCGTCGGTTAATATAAGGCTTCCACCCTTTTTTACATCAACAAATGTCTTTTGGTAATATATGGCATCCTCATATGGAATAACCTCATCTATATAGTACTCAAGGAATGCATTTTCTTTTACCGTCACCTCATTTAACTGTGATGTAGTCATTCCATGTGGACATTTGTAGATATAGTTCGGTGTCTGAGTGGTCAATATCGCATGGGCATCCTTTTCAAGCGTCGCAATATTATAATATTTTTCGCCCTCTATAAATCCTCCGCCGGTAGCCACCAAAAAGTACAAAGGAGTGTCATCTTCTGTTGGAATCAGTGCGGAAATCCTTGAGTTACCGCTTCTATAGCGATTGGTAAGAACCGTCCTGTCACCGCGCTTTTCAAAGGCAATATCACTTACTCCGTCATAGGATCTGTTCATTTATAACCCTTCCAGTAAAACATCTTTTTTTATCCAATCAATAACTCCTGATAATCCTTCATCAGTCTTTAGATTTGTGAAAAGGAAAGTACCGCTCTCACGGAATTTTTCAGAATCGGTCTTCATTCTGTTAAGATCCGCTCCTACATATGGCGCAAGGTCAATCTTGTTGATAATAAAAAGATCCGACTTTATCATTCCCTGTCCGGCTTTTCTTGGAATCTTCTCTCCCTCAGCCACATCAATGATATATATTGAAAAATCAACAAGCTCAGGGCTGAATGTAGCCGCCAGATTATCACCGCCGCTCTCTAAGAAAATAAGGTCAAGTTCTCCCGGAAATCTCTCTTCAAGCTCATCAATAGCCGCCAGATTCATAGATGCGTCTTCTCTGATAGCCGTATGTGGGCAACCGCCTGTTTCCACACCTATTATTCTATCCTCAGGCAGTACGGAATTTGCCACCATAAACTGTGCATCTTCCTTTGTATAAATATCATTTGTAATTACAGCTATGCTGTAGTCATTCGCCATATGGCGAGTAAGTCTCTCTATCAAAAGTGTCTTTCCCGAACCTACCGGTCCTCCGACACCTATACGAATCGCTCTCTTCATAATTCACCTTTCTACTACGACATAAAAAGCCTTGATTCCTGACTTTCATGTCTGATCTGAGCAAGCTCTATACCTATCATGCTTGCGCCCAGATACTCCTCATCCAAATCTTTAATCTTCTCATATATAGAAAAAAGTCTCTCACTGATATTATGTAAAATAACCTGTCCTTCCATCTGTCCCAAAGGAATTGCACGGACCGCATTTTGAACCATAGTGGAGGCAATGCTGTAGCCGTAAAGAATAAAGGCATCTTCAACATCTATCCCCTTTTCAAATGCAAACATGGAAAATACAATTGCGGGGCTTCCGAAACACTCTTTTCCTTTTATCTCTTCTTCATACCTGACAAGCATTTTTATATCGCCGTACATTCCCTTAAGAAGCCTTATCATCTGCTTTGCAATAAGCTTTGTACCGTTTCTGGTTTCCGTTGCAAGTGTTGACATGGTGATAACCTTGTCGTACTTACAAATCTTTTCAAAATCACCCTCTTTAAGTGCCTGCATACATAGTAAAATAAGCAGACCTTCACTGTACTTAAACTGATTGTCAAAATAGTTCTTAAACCAGATTTCAAACTCAGGTGCTTTTTTTATTCTTCTGTCACTAAGATAATTTTCCATTCCGAAAGAATGGTTGAAAGTACCGATAGGAAATGTGGAGTCACATACCTGAAATACTTCCAAAAGACTCAGTTTATCAATATTTAATTCCCTTTTGTTCATGACAAATCAACATATCGAAGAGATTCTTCAAGCTGAATTTCTTCCACCTTAAACTCTACATTAGACTTCTCCAGATTCTTTGCAACCACAGGGTCATAAAGCAGTGAAATCTTTCCGCCCTTTACCTTGATGGGCTTATGCATATTTCCAAGCATATGTGCAATGATACCGCAGTCGTCCATATCCTTAGGAGTAATAACTATCATCTCCTCAGGTATGACATTCAGTACCAATACATGGTGGTCGTCTATAAAAAAGAAGGAGCCGTTTTCAAGTTTTCCCTCTTCAAGTCTGATACCGTATTCATTGTGGTGGTCACTTTTTACACGAAGAATACTCTTTGCAAGGTCGTCACTTTTTACCATTGCACTCTCTACATGTACATGGCCAAGGTCTTCTCTTTCCTTTATATTTCCGTCTATCTTTGTAAAAATCATATATACCCCTTTTATGACAAAGGAGAGTAGAAAAAGTAAAAGCTTTTTTGTCTACTCTCCAAAGTAATAAATTATCTTAGAATAAATAATATCTCTGAGCCAAAGAAATTCTCTCTACAGGCTCACAAGTAATCTCCTCACCGTCAATAGTAACCACAAAACTCTGTGGATCAATCTTGATAGTCTTAGGAGTATAATCATTCCATTTCATGTCTCTCTTTGTAAGATTTCTTGTATTCTTTACCGGAAGTACAATCTTATCAAGTCCAAGTCTTTCCTTAATACCGTGCTCATATGCATATGCCGATACAAAGGCGATATTTGACTTTCCGCAAGATTTACCCAAACCTCCGTAAAGATCCTTCATAAGTCTAGGCTCAGGAGTAGGAAGTGAAGATGATGCGTCACCCATTATACCGTAGCTTATAACTCCGGCCTTTAAAACCATCTTAGGCTTTGTACCGAATCTTGAAGGCTCCCAGATAACAAGATCGGCATACTATCCAACATCTACAGAACCGATATA
>CAUQKD010000078.1:0-9531 GCA_963518365.1 uncultured Lachnoanaerobaculum sp.
ACGGAGGTTATATGAGAGGTAATATAATAAAAATAGGGGCTTTGGGAATGGCTTCCATATTAGCTTTTGAGAGCGTAGGGGCAAGTCATGTATTTGCACAGAGCTCAAACTTTGACTTAAGAAAAAAAGTAATAGGTCTTACAGGAATCACCTTTGTAAGTGGAAATATAGATAGATTTGTAACCAGAGGTGAGTTTGCAAAGATGCTCGTACAGGCTTCACAATATCGCTCTGTACTTACAAAAAGCAGCAATACATCAGTATTTAATGATGTTCCGAAAGACAATGAGAATGCCGCTGCAATAAAGATGGCGGTAGAACAGGGTTATATGACAGGTTATCTTGGCGGAAACTTTAAACCTAATGATAACGTTACACTGAATGATGCTGTAAGAGGAGTACTTACATTACTTGGATATCAGGCAAGCGACTTTGCAGGGGATGCCAATAATAAGAGAATGTCAAAGTACGGCTTTCTTGAACTGAATGAAAACCTTACATCACTGACTGCCAATTCAAATCTTACGGTAAGAGATTGTATAAACCTTTTCTACAATATGCTTAAGACCAATATGAAAGATGGCGGTGCATATGTAGTGACAGTTTTTAACGGTGAGATAAACAAAGATAAAGAAGTAAATCCGTTAAAGCTTGCCGACAATTCATTAAAGGGACCAAAGGTTGTAAAGTCGGTAAATCAGTTGGCTAAGGCACTGCCGTTTGATTACAAGGATGCAAACTTATTTGTAGACGGAAGAAGTGTCGGTGCGGATTATTTTAAGAGCCTTATGGTATCATCCGAGGTTGGACTTGTAATATACTATTCGGCGGCGGCAAAGACTGTTTGGGCATATGATGAGAATACAGATGCCACTAACGGCAAGAAGGCTGTACATGGTACTGTAGAAAGTATTTATTATGAGTCAACATCTACACTTACACCTACATCAGTTACAGTAAACGGGGAGACATATCAAATTACAAACAGTGATATGCAGTTTGCATTCTCCATATATGGAAGCATCAAAGTAAATGATGATGTTACGCTGGTTGTAGATATCAACAATGCCGAGGACGGCACTGCAACATATACTGTGGTTGACTATATAGCAGATTAGTGGGGGAAAGATGAAGAAAAGATTTATAGTTATACCTGCACTTGTGCTGGCCGGAGTAGGTGTATTTTTCTTTATGAAATCAAGGAATGCTTCAAAGGTGGATATGAGTACATTTGTACCTACGGCTGTGGCTACAAAGCAGGATATATCTTCCGAGATTTCATCATCAGGAACCATTACTCCAAAGGATACTTACAATATCACAGCACTTGTATCGGGAGAGATTGTTTCAGCTGATTTTAATATCGGAGATATGGTAAGTAAGGATCAGGTGTTGTATCAGATAGATAAGTCAAGTATTGTATCTGATATAAATTCTTCAAATAATTCTTTAAATAAGGCTAATTCGGGTTATGCCTCGGCAAGTAAGGAGTATGCAAAGGCAAAGGCCGAATTTGCGGGGAATCTATATCGCTCCACCAGAAAGGGATATATAAAAGAACTTAGCATTCAAACCGGAGATAAGATAAGCGGAGGCACAAAGCTGGCCACTATATATAATGATAATGTCATGAATATTCGTATTCCTTTCCTAAGTTCGGATGCTGTCAATATAACACCGGGAATGTCCGGTACATTGACTATCGCCGATACCGGAGAGCAGGTAGAGGGCAAAGTTGTATCTGTATCAAGTATGGATCAAACTTTGGACGGAGGCAGACTTGTCCGCAATGTCACATTTGAAGTAAACAATCCGGGCGGACTGACAGATAAGACTACAGCCAATGCTACAGTCGGAGATATCACTTCTACAGGTGACGGTACTTTTGAAGCCTCTACAAATGTAGATATGAGTGCCGATTTGGCGGCAGGTGTGGATATAGAAAGTGTACTGGTAAATGTAGGTGACTATGTGGATGTGGGAACTCCTATATTCAAGATGACATCGGAAAGTACCGATAAACTCCTAAAGACTTACAAGGATGCTCTTGATACTGCACAGGGTGATGTAGATACAGCCAAAAAGGGTGTAGATACAGCTAAAAAAAATTCGGACGAATATACTATCAAGTCACCTATAGCAGGAAAGGTAATCAGTAAAAATTATAAGGTAGGAGATAAGGTCGGCTCAGGCAGTGACAATAAGGCGGTTACTATGGCGGTTATCTATGATATGAGTTCATATACCTTTAAAATGAGTGTGGATGAGAAAGATATCTCAAAGGTTCAAAACGGTCAGAAAGTAAGGATAAAGTCGGATGCTTTTCCTGATAAGGAGTACTCAGGCACAGTGACTAATGTAAGTCTTGAGAGTACAAGTCAAAACGGTGTGTCTACTTATCCGGTTACTGTAAAACTTGATGAAACATATGACTTACTTCCCGGAATGAATGTAGACGGATATATTACATTGGAGTCTGCAAAGGATGCACTTACTATACCGTCCAATGCGTTGATGAGAGGAAATAAAGTATATGTAAAGGACAATTCCGCTACAGAGACAAAGACGGCTGATGCAAAAGCAAATAAAGATTCAACAAATGCAAATTCAAGCGGAGACGGACTGGTTCCTGCGGGCTTTAAGGAAGTTACTGTAACTACAGGTGTTATCAATTCCGACTATGTACAGATCACTTCAGGATTGAATGAAGGAGATGAGGTTTATATAGATGAGACTGCAAATATGAGTGTAGGTGAAACCGGTGCGGACGGAATGCCGGCAGATAACGGCGGCGGAATGGATGCAGGCGGAGAAGGAGCCGGCGAAGGCGGAGCAGGTGCAGGCGGAGCTGACGCGGGCGGAGCTGATGCAGGCGGTGCTGATGCAGGCGGAGCCGGAGGTCAGTAATGGAAAAACTTATCCAAATGATTGATATTCGAAAAGAGTACAAGATGGGTGATGAGACAGTCTATGCAAACGACGGTATTACATTGGATATTGATAAGGGAGAGTTTGTGGCCATTGTCGGAAAGTCGGGTTCAGGAAAGTCTACACTTATGAATATCATCGGAGCTCTTGATGTACCGACTTCCGGAACTTATCTTCTGGGCGGCAAAAATGTAGGTAAACTGAGTGACAATCAGCTTGCAGATATTCGTAATAAGATGATTGGATTTGTTTTCCAGCAGTACAATCTTCTGCCCAGAATGAGTATAATGGAAAATGTGGAGTTACCTCTGCTATATGCACATGTATCTGCGCGTGAGAGAGAAAAAAGAGCCATGGAAGCACTTGAAAAGGTGGGTCTTGGCGAGAAGGCAAAGCAGATGCCTAAACAGCTTTCCGGAGGTCAGCAGCAAAGGGTGAGTATTGCAAGGGCACTTGCCGCAGACCCTTCTCTTATACTTGCTGATGAGCCTACAGGAGCTCTTGATTCAAAAACAAGCCGTCAGGTACTTGACTTTTTTAAGAAGATTCATGAAGATGGAAATACAGTTATTATGATTACACATGATAATTCAATCGCTGTTGAGGCAAAGAGAGTCATTCGAATAGCAGACGGCAAAATAAATTTTGATGGAAGTAGTGAAGATTATGCTGCAATCATTTAAACTTGCAATAAAAAGTATTATTGCTAATAAGATGAGATCATTCCTTACCATGCTTGGTCTTATTATCGGTGTATCCGCAGTTGTTATACTGGTAAGTGTAATGATGGGATATCTGAACAATATGGTAAAATCTTTTATGGAAATGGGTGCCAATACTATAACTGTCAGTTTGGTAAATATGCCTGCAAGACATGCAAGTGTTGACCAGATGTATGATTTTTTCAATGAGAATAGAGATGTTTTTTCTGAGATGACACCGCAGGTAAACGTAAGCGGTACCGTAAAGGTGGGCACTACAAAGTCTACAACCACCACAGTAAGTGGTGTAAGCGAGTATTATGGTAAGTTAAAAAATTATAAGCTTGAAAAGGGTAGATTTCTATCATATTCAGATATGATATCCAGACAAAAGGTGGTTGTTATAGGTTACTATGTAGCCTTAAAGCTTTTCGGTTCGCCAAAGGAAGCTATGGGGCAGATTATAAAGATAAACGGCTCCGCCTTTACTGTTGTAGGTGTGGTAGAGAGACAGGATAAAAAACAGTTATCTGCAAGAGGAAATGATGATTTTGCATTTATGCCGTACTCTACAGCGGGGCAGTTAAACGGTACTTCAGTACCTGATAATTATATATTTGCTACAGTAAATACCAATATAAGCGATAAGGCCGTAAAGCTTTTGAATGAGTTTTTAAAGACTATTTATACTCAGAAAGATACTTTTTTTGTGCAGTCTATGAGTCAGATGCTTAGTGAGATAAATGTACAGATGGCACTTATGAGTACCATTATAGGAGCTATAGCAGGTATATCACTCCTTGTGGCAGGTGTCGGCGTTATGAATATTATGCTGGTATCGGTAACTGAGAGAACCAGAGAAATCGGTATAAGAAAGGCTCTTGGAGCCAGAAAGGGTGTTATAATGCAGCAATTTGTTATTGAAGCTCTGGTTACAAGTACCATTGGCGGTTCAATCGGAATCATATTGGGGTGCATTGTCAGTCCTACTATCGGCAATATTATGGGAATGAGTTCACCTGCAAACTTTAATGCTGTAATTATTTCTTTCAGTGTATCTGTAGCTATAGGTCTTATATTCGGCTATATGCCGGCTATGAGAGCTGCAAGTCTTAATCCTATAGATGCGCTTAGAAGCGAATAAATTTTACTCGGGGGAGCCCCCGAGTTTTTTGTTTCAGTAAATATGTGATAAATTTTGCAGACATAGGCTTTATATTGTACTTTAGATAGTAAATTTTAATATAAATTATATTGGCTAATCTACTTATATAAGATATACTAAAGAAATGAAGAAATTTTTTTATACATTGTGGGTGTGTTTATACCCTATAATTATTTATTCTACAGTACAGCTTGTGATAATGATTGTAGCCATGGCTGTATTCATGGTGTCAGGAGTTACATCCTATGATAAGCTGATTGATTCGGTGCTTCCGTATACATTACCGATTACCGCGGTGAGTGCCGTGATTACATTTGTACCTGTGATACTGTTTTACTATTTCGATAAGAAAAAAGGCAGAGTCGCTAAAGACAGCAATGCAAAGCCGTTAGATTTTTTGATGGCTGCTTTAGGAGGAGCGGGAATTGCGATAGTACTCAATGTAATTATAGGAATCAGCGGACTTGCGGGCTTAGATACAAGCTTTATGGAAGTAAGCGAGGCTATATCAAGTCCGCCATTCCCTGTTATTTTACTCTGTGCAGGTGTGATAGCTCCGATAATAGAGGAACTTATCTTCAGAGGTTTGGTATTTAACAGAATAAAGTATAATTATAATGCTGTAGCGGCAATAATTATATCTGCCGTAGTATTCGGCATTTATCACGGAAATCTGACACAGGGCGTATATGCAACTCTTTTGGGGATTTGTCTGGCTTATGTATACAATAAGACTGAGAACCTGCTTGTGCCTATATGTATACATATAAGCGCGAATGTGATAGTGAATTTTTATGGTAAGCTCAGTGAGAACTTCGATACGGTAACGAAGTTTTTGGAGTCGGCAGCGATATTTATGGTAGTTCTATTGCTTTGTTTTATATTTGCCATAATAGGAATTATATATTTTATAAGAAGAAAGGTTAAATAATGAGAGTTTTAAGTATAGCAATACCTTGCTTTAATTCGGCGGAGTATATGAGAAAGTGCATAGATTCTTTGCTTGTGGGTAAGGAGGATGTAGAGATACTTATTGTCAATGACGGTTCAAATAAGGATGATACAGCCAAGATAGCCGACGAGTATGAGAAGAAGTATCCTACCATATGTAAGGCGATTCACAAGGAAAACGGCGGACATGGTGACGCCGTTATGTTCGGACTTAGAGCCGCAACAGGTGAGTTTTTCAAGGTGGTAGACTCTGATGACTATCTGGATAAGAAGTCTTTTTTAGAAGTACTCAACAAGTTAAAAGAGTTCATCAGAGACAAAGAAAATATTGATATGCTGCTTTGTAACTTTGTGTATGACAAGGTGGGAGTAAAGAAGAAAAAGGTAATGACTTACAAGAGGAATTTACCTGTGAATAAGAAGTTTGAATGGGAGGATATAAAGCCTTTCCATACAGGACAGTATATTCTGATGCACTCTGTAATATATAGAAGAGAGCTTTTGATTGAGAATGGGCTTGATTTGCCGAAGCATACATTCTATGTTGACAATATCTTTGTATATCAGCCTTTAAAGGCGGTGAAGGATATCTATTACATGGATGTTAATCTTTACAGATATTATATAGGAAGAGAAGACCAGTCTGTAAACGAGCAGGTTATGATCGGCAGGATAGACCAGCAGATAAGAGTGACCAAGCTTATGCTTGACGCCTTCAATCCGTATGATGTTGTCAATAAGAAGCTTAGAAAGTATCTTATAAGCTATCTTGAGATAATGATGGTAATATCTTCAATACTTGCCATTTTGTCAAAAGACGAGGAGAATCTGAAAAAGAAGGATGAGCTGTGGGACTACCTTAGAGACCGTAATCCTAGACTTTACAGAAGAATAAGGAGAGGTGCACTGGGTCAGGCTATGAATCTTCCGGGCAAGGTCGGAAGAAGTATTGCAGTAGTAGGATATAGAATAGCCAATAAACTTTACGGATTTAACTAATCGTTCAGATGTAGTTGCAGCTGTGTTTTAAGGGTGTAGAAAAAACGCTGAAGAGAAAATGTTAATGAAACTTAAAAAATGAAAATATCCTGACAAATACAAGGCATTTTTGCTTTGTGGTTTTGTCAGGATATTTTTTGTAATATTCTCATAAACTGATAGTTTAGATTATGTTTCAAAACTTTTCCTTTGAATTCTATATTATTAGGATTTAACATAAATAAGCAAATCAGTGGTGGAGTGTGTGCATATTTAATTGAGCGTCAATATCCCTTCCGGAATACATTACTCTAATAACTGTTACAATTTTTTTATAGCTATTTGGAATATAAAATATAAGATAATTATCAACCGGTAATACTAGAAGTTCACGGCTTTTCCATGGATCTTTTTCATACTTTGGATAACGTTCAGGCAAAGTATGAAGTTTTAATATATGTTCTTCCAAACGGTCAAGCTGTCCGCTTGCATTCTCGGGAGATTGTAAATCAAAAGCAATATACTCAAAGATTTCTCTCAAATCTTTGTCAGCCTGTTCAGATAATTTTATTTCATATATCATAGTCCATAATCTTTGCGAATGTCGGCAAAGACAGTATTCACATTTTTCGTTCGTCCGGCTTGCATATCCGCATATCCCTTTTCCAATTCATTATTAAATTCCTCCTCTGATAATGTGTTTATATCAACGGGCATTGAAGTCGGGATTTTTAATTCAAAAGGTAGTCCTTTATGTAAGATAATCTGCTTATAAAACATATTGATTGCACCGGAAGCCGGAATGCCGAGTGTAGAAAGAATGGCTTCTGCTTCTTCTTTAACATTCGGTTCAATCCTTGCATATAAATTTGCTGATTTTGTACCCATATAGAATATCTCCTTTCACGAGTAGTTTAAGTTTATATTTATTATAAAATAATGTGCGTACAATAGCAATACAATATTTTTGTAAAGGTGCTAAAGTATAATATACCTTAAAAAAATAGGGTAAAAAAACTTTAAAAAGTTTAAAATAATGCTTGACATATATTGGGATTTTTTATATACTTACAGAGCGTTAAACGCGACGGGATCTTAGCTCAGCTGGGAGAGCATCTGCCTTACAAGCAGAGGGTCACAGGTTCGAGCCCTGTAGGTCCCATTTTTCATGCAAAGCATGAATATAATCATATGGCGACGTAGCTCAGTTGGCTAGAGCATACGGTTCATACCCGTAGTGTCGAGAGTTCGAATCTCCCCATCGCTATTTTTTCCATTTTGTCCCGACATATTTGTCGGGGTCTTTTTTATTGCAAATTTTAATATTATGAAAAAGCCGACCTATAATATCAGATTATAAGCCGGCTTATTTTTTAAAATTACTTTATCTCAAAACCGAAGTATCTTACTGCATTGTTAAATGAGATATTTTCTACAAGTTCCTTAAGTGCCTTGTCATCATTAGGATATTGTCCGCTCTCTACCCACTCACCTATAAGCTGACAAAGTATTCTTCTGAAATAATCATGTCTGGTATATGAGAGGAATGAACGGGAGTCTGTAAGCATACCGTTGAAGTTACCGAAACATCCGAGAGCCGCAAGTGATTTCATCTGAGCTCTCATTCCCTCATAGTGATCGTTGAACCACCAAGCCGAACCCTGTTGAACCTTGCCTATAGTGCTTGAGTCCTGGAAACATCCTATGATTGTACCGATAGCGGCATCATCATTAGGATTCAGAGAGTAAAGGATTACCTTCGGAAGCTCATCTGTTAAAGTGAGAGCGTCCAAAAAGTTTGCAAGCTGATCTGCCGGGGCATATCCGCTGATAGAATCAAAGCCTGTATCAGGACCCAGCTTGTCAAACATTGCGGTATTGTTGTTTCTCTTACAACCGAAGTGCAGCTGCATTACCCAGTTAAGCCTGTGGTACTCTCTGCCGAGGAAAAGAAGAAGAGCGGTCTTATACTGATACTGTTCTGTAAGACTTATATCATCACCTGCAAGTTTCTTTTTCATTATTGCATCAATGGCGGCGTCATCAGCCGGGTAGTAATATACGAAGTCAACACCGTGGTCAGAAACCGAGCATCCGTTTTCGTTGAAGAAATCAAGTCTGTTTTTAAGAGCAAGCTTCAGACTTTCAAAGTCTTTTACAGATACGCCGCTGACACTTGAAAGCTTTTGAATATACTCATTGTAGTCTGTCTTTTCAATATTTGTTGCCTTATCAGGTCTCCAGGCAGGAAGTACACTGAATCCTAAATCGGCTACCTCTCTAAGCTTTATATGCCACTCAAGAGAGTCTATAGGGTCGTCTGTTGTACAGATAACTTTTACATTTGAATTTCTTATGATATTTCTTACACTGAGTTCATCACTTGAGAGCTTTTCCTTTGTAAGGTTCCAAACCTCATCTGCGGTCTCAGGGCATAGATGACCTGTGTAGCCGAAGTATTTTTGAAGCTCAAGATGTGACCAGCTGTAGAGAGGATTACCTATAAGCTTAGGCATAGTGGCGGCCCATGCGTCAAACTTCTCTCTGTCTGTGGATTCATTTCCTGTTATAAGCTTTTCAGGCACACCGTTTGATCTGATCTGACGCCATTTGTAGTGGTCACCTCCAAGCCAAACCTGTGTGATATTGTCAAATTTTTTGTCTTCATATATTTCCTGCGGATTGATATGACAGTGATAGTCGACTATCGGCATCTTCCCTGCATAGTCGTGATAAAGGTGTTTTGCTGTTTTTGTATCAAGTAAAAAATCCTGATCCATAAAATTGTTCATGTTAACCTCCTTAGCC
>CAUQKD010000079.1:0-9524 GCA_963518365.1 uncultured Lachnoanaerobaculum sp.
AAGAGTGGCGGTTGTCTCAATTATCTCAAACTTCGGAAGAACTCAGATAGCCGCCAACGCTATTGCCAACAATCTGGACGGTCTGGGTGTAAATATGGGAAATGCAATAGGTATTGCAATGATTACGGTAATAGGTCGCTGTGTGGGAGCAGGTAAGTATAAGGAAGCCAAGTATTATGTAAAGAAACTTATGTTTATCGGATATCTGGTTATTATAGTACCTGCTTTAATTATTTTCTTATTCCAAAATTCCTTTATTTCAATATACAATGTAACTGATGCCACAAAGGAACTTACCGCCGTTTTGGTTTGGATACATATGGGTGTTGCCATATTTTTATGGCCGTTAAGCTTTATACTTCCGAACGCATTAAGAGCCGGAAATGACGTCAAATTTACAATGGGTATCAGCCTGTTTTCAATGGCGGTATTCAGATTCGGCACATCAATTTTTATAGCAAAGGTATTTCACATAGGAGCTGTCGGAGTATGGTGCGCAATGATAATAGATTGGATTTTCAGATCCTCCAATTTTATATACAGATTCGCATCCGGAAAGTGGTGGCATAAGGATTTAAAAAAGGAGTAATATGATAGTAGATTTACATTGTGATACGATAAGCGAAATATATAAGAAAACAGGGCTGACTCTAAGGGAAAACAATCTGATGATTGACATAGAAAAGCTTAAAAAATCAAATGTAATCGTACAGTGCTTTGCGATGTTTACCCATCTTAAGGATGTGAGCGAACCGTATAAGTATGTTAATGCTTTGATAGACCTATATGAAGAAGAGATAAATAAAAATAAAAGTGATATTGATTTTGCAAAAACTTATGATGATATTTTAAGGAATTCGGATAATAAGAAGATATCGGCTTTTTTGACCATAGAAGAGGGAGAGGCTATAGAGGGCAGCATTGAAAAGCTTGAACATTTCTATAAAAGAGGCGTGAGAATGATGACTCTGACATGGAATTTTGAGAACTCTATCGGCTTTGGAAATAAAAGAATCACAAAAAACGGTGAATTTGCAGGATATGTTCCGGATAGAGAGAACGGACTGAAGCCTTTCGGTTTTGAAGTTGTAGAAAAAATGGAAGAACTGGGAATGATTGTAGATGTTTCACATATGTCGGATGCCGGAATTTATGATATAATTGATGTGGCAAAGAGGCCTTTTGTTGCAAGTCATTCAAATGCCCGAGAAGTTTGTAATCATGCAAGGAATCTTACAGATGATATGATAAAAAAGATGGCGGATAAAGGTTGTATATCGGGGCTTAATTTTTATCCTGAGTTTTTATCTGCAGATTTTTCAAACAGAGAGAGAAAAGCCTATATAAAGGACGCCGTAGAGATGTTAAAATATATGGTAAAGGTAGGCGGAAGTGAGTTTGTTGCACTCGGTTCCGACTATGACGGCTTTTGTGATACTATTGAGTGGAAAGACGCTTCAGGGACTACGGCTTTGATTGATGCGATGGAAAGAGAAGGATTCAGTCACAGCCTTATTGAAAACATAACATATAAAAACGCACTGAGAGTAATAAAGGAAGTGGTAAAATGATTAGGTTTGTAATACTTATTTTAATACTTGCGGCTGTATGTGCAGTTTATACACTACATGCAAAGATGGAGGAAACCGAGGCGAAAAAGGGTGAAAAAAGCGGTGAAAAAATCATAGATGATATGATAAAGAACAATGTAATAGATGAAATAGCAAAGGGTAAGGATAGAGGCTAATGAGTACAGCAGTGGTATTAGATAGTAATTGCGGTTTGACCGGTGAAGAGGCAAAAAGATACGGGATGTATATTTTACCTATGCCGTTTATGATTGACGGCAAGGAGCATTTGGACGGAATAGATATTACACGTGAAGAGTTTTTACGGAAACAGGAAGAGGGAGCCGATATAATCACTTCACAGCCTTCCCCTGAAAATGTTATGAATCTGTGGGATGAGCTTTTAAAGACATATGACTCTGTAATACATATTCCTATGACATCAGGTCTTTCAGGTTCGTGTGATACGGCAACCATGCTTGCAAGTGAGGATGAGTATTTAGGCAGAGTATTTGTGGTGAATGATAAGAGGATATCTGTTACACAGATAAGTGCGGGGCTTGATGCACTGAAATTGATTGAGGCCGGTTTTACACCTGATAAGATAAAAGAAAAGCTTGAAGCCGATGCTTTGAAGTCCGGAATTTATGTAATGGTCAGTGATATAAAATACCTGAAAAAGGGAGGCAGAATAACACCTATGGCGGCCGCACTTGCTTCACTTTTGAAGATAAAGCCTGTGCTTCAGCTTCATGAAGGAAAGATAGATGCTTATGCCAAGGCAAGAACGTTTAAGCAGGCAAAACAGATAATTGTGGAAGCAATAAAAAAAGACTTAAGCGAAAGACTGAATGATCCTATGTGTAAGGATTCAAGACTGATGATAGCACAGTACGGTTATCTTGATTTTGCAAAAGAGTTTGCCACAGAGCTTGAGGCTGAGTTCGGTAAGGTTGAGATAGTCAATCTGTCACTGTCGGTTGCCACACATATAGGTCCGGGAACCGTGGCTTTGGCTGTTGCAAGAAAGATAAGTACAGACTGATATGGATGAGGAGAAGAAGAAATTCAAGTTTAAAATACCGGCCGTGAGCTTTCGTTTACTGCTTACAATAGTATTTATAGTGTTCGGCATAACACCTGTATTTATATATGGAAGAATGGTAAGCCGTACCAATCTTTCATCAAGGATTGATGCCAGAAAGATAGAACTTCAGACCAAGGGACTTATGCTGAGCAATAAGCTTACAAGAGGCAATTTTTTGAAAGATCCCAAAGAAAGGGGAAGTCTTAATTCGGAGATAGATACGATGGCGGAAATCTATAACGGTAGAATAGTTGTAATAGACAAGTCATATAATACCATTGTGGATACTTTCAATCTGGCGGTCGGAAAGATAAATATAGCACCTGAGATAATAGATACTTTCAACGGTACAAATACAAATATTTATAACAAGAAAAAATCATATATTTTGCAGACAATGCCTATATATGAGACAATAGACAATAAAAATATAGACGGAGTTTTGCTCTTTATTGCATCTACAGACAACCTGATTGCGGTAGCGGAAGGGGTAGGAAATACGGAGAGGTTCCTCTATATTACATTATCCGCCATAGTGGCTGTACTCTCTATAATAACGGCAGGCAGAATGCTTAGGCCGCTTACAAAACTGAGGGACGATATAGCAAGCATAGGGTACGGAAAGCTTGACCAAAAGCTTGAGCATAATGAGTATAAGCTCACAAAGTCCATATCGGAGAATATCAATGCGACACTTTCAAAGTTACAGGCGGCGGATAAGTTAAGAGATGAGTTTGTGGCAAATGTGTCACATGAGCTGAAGACTCCTATAACTTCAATAAGAGTTTTGGCGGACTCGCTGATAGGTATGGAGAATGTACCGAACGAGATGTATGCGGAGTTTATGCACGATATTTCAGATGAGATAGACAGAGAGGCAAAGATAATTGACGACCTTTTATCACTTGTGAAGCTTGACAAGGCGGCAAACACATTGGTAACCGAGCAGGTGGATATCAATCAGCTTATAAAGCAAATACTGAAGAGATTGAGGCCTATAGCCGATAAAAGAGATATTGAGCTTACATTTGAGACTATCAGAGAGGTGAATGCGGATGTGGACGAGACCAAGCTTTCACTGGCTATCAACAATTTGATAGAAAATGCCATAAAATATAATAAGGACGGCGGCTTTGTAAAGGTAAGTATTGATGCCGACCATAAGTTTTTCTATATTCAGGTAAAGGACTCAGGAGACGGCATTGCACCTGAGTATCAGGACCTTATATTTGAAAGATTTTATCGTATTGACAAGGCAAGATCAAGACAGACAGGCGGTACCGGGCTTGGACTTGCAATTACCAGAAATGTGGTGCATCTGCATGACGGTATTATAAAGGTGTCAAGTAAAGAGGGCGAGGGAACCACCTTCACAGTAAGAATTCCTCTGAATCATGTAAAAAGGAGGGATAAAAAATGAAAAATAAAATCTTACTTTTTTTGATGATTATATTTTCATTTACTCTTGCAGCTTGTAAGAAAAAAGATGATAAACCTCTTTCAGACACGGAGTATTATGTATATTATATAAACACCGCAATGGATAAGCTTGTAGAAAACAGATATACGGTTTCTCTTCCAAGTGATGATGTGGACGGATTGGTGGATGAGCTTATGGCACAGTTTTTGAAGGTACCTGATGATTTGGAGGCTGTAAGCGCATTGCCTGACAAGGTCACATATCAGGGATTTAACAGAGACGGTAATATACTGTATTTGAACTTTGATACCAATTATCAAAGTATGGATGTCAGCAGAGAGGTGCTTGCAAGAGCGGCGCTGGCAAAGACTCTGACGCAGATAGACGGAATAGATTATATAAGTATTAGTTCAGGAGACCAGTCGCTTATCAATGCACTTGGAGAGAATGTAGGACTTATAAGTTCAAGCAATTTTATAAACAGTATTTCAAATGTAAACAGCTTTGAAAAGGCCACCCTTACACTGTATTTTGCAGATGAAGAGGGTACGAAGCTTGTGCCTGAGACCAGAGAGATGTTCTACGATATTAATACTTCAAAAGAGAGGCTTATAATAGACGAGCTTATGAAAGGGCCGGCCAATACGAAACTTAAGGCCACTATCCCGAATGACACGAAGGTTATAAGTGTAACTGTGAACGAAGGTATTTGCTATGTAAATTTTGATGAAGGTTTTTTAAATGCATTGCCGGATGTTTTGGACAGTATTACAATATATTCAATAGTGGATTCACTTTCTGAACTGCCGAATATATCTCGTGTACAGATACTGGTAAACGGAAAATCAGATAAAAATTATAATTCGATTTCTTTGGGAACTTCCGTAGAGAGAAATCTTGACTATGTAAAAGAGGAAAAATAATGAAAAGACCATGTGTACTTATAGTAACGGCCTGCCTGCTTGGAGAGCTTTTAGGATGTTATATAAGTATATTGAAACTTGGGGTGATTTGCATCATCCCGGTTTCGGTCTGTCTTATCTTAGTATTCAAAAAAATAATTCAAATCAAAAAAATATATATTCTTATTTTCTTTATTGTCTTTATTATATTCACGCTTAGAATCAAGTATGAAATCCGGTTTGAAAGAGAATTTGTATCACAGAATGTGGACAATAAAAAAGAAAATAAATGTGTTTGCAAAAATATAAAAAGTATAAGCTTCAAGGATGATGTGGTGATTTTTACATCAAGGGGTATGATATATTATCTGGACGCGGATAAGTTTTACGGTGATATAAGTATAGGAAACAGTGTCAACTTTTACGGAAAGGCGGAAGAGATAAAAAGTAACCAAAACCCCGGTGAATTTGATGCAAAAAACTACTATAGAACCAAAGGTATATACTGTAAAATGACGGTAAACAAATATACCGTTACAGATAAAAGCTGTGACCTTATAGGTTGTTTTTTCTTTAATCTGCGGCAGTATCTGATAAAAAGGATAGAGAGTATCTTTGATGAAAAAACTGCGGGACTTTTAAAAGCAATTTTACTTGGCGTAAGAGCGGACCTTGACAAAGATGTATACAAAATGTATCAAAAAAACGGAATAGCACATTTGTTGGCAATATCCGGTCTGCATGTCTCATTGCTTGGAATCGGTCTTTATAAGCTTTTAAGGAAAATATTGCAAAGAAGCTTTTTATTTTCGGCAGGCTTTGCAAGTACATTTCTGCTGTTTTACGGACTGCTTGTAGGTAACGGAGTGAGCATTGCAAGAGCAGGAGCTATGCTTGTACTTTATTTTATCGCGGAGGTACTTGGAAGAAGCTACTGTCTGATATCGGCACTTTGTATAAGTGCGGTAAGTATATGTCTTATAGCGCCGTTTGAGGTTTTCGGAGTAAGCTTTCAACTCTCATTCGGGGCAGTGTTAAGTCTTGGCGGAGTGCTTTCATTTGTGTTTAAGAAATTAAAGAAAGAAAAGAAAAACTTCAGTGAAAAAGTATTTGAAGTAATGCTTGTAAGTATGGGAGTTCAGATTCTGACATTGCCGCTTGTTCTTTACTATTTTTATACCTTTCCTGTATATGCCTTTTTATTAAATATAGCGGTAATACCTCTGATGAGCTTTGTACTGTATTCCGCGATATTATCACTTGTATTGAATATAATGAGTCTTTTTTTATATAAGTATATCGGCCTTATTGCTGTAGGCATCCTAAACTTCTATGAGTTTATCTGTACAGCTGCAAGTCATCTTCCTATGCATAGGATTATTTTCGGAAGACCGAATATTATACAGATTTTTATTTATTACACTGTTTTGACTGTATTGGCGGCTTTGGCAATCTTTAAGAAGAAAAGAATTTTTTTACTGCTTTGTATTCCGTCCGTTTTTATTTTGTTTCCGTTTTTTAGGAGTGATGAAGTGGTTTATTTGGATGTGGGGCAGGGCGACGGCATCTATATGCATATTGATGATAATGATATTTTGATAGATTGCGGCAGTACCTCCAAGCTTTCACTGGGCGAGTACACTATGGAGCCGTTTTTATTGTATAAGGGTGTGGATGATATAGAGATGTCCTTTGTCACACATTCAGATATTGACCATATAAGCGGAGTATTGTATTTGCTTGACAGTGATATAAGGATTGAAAATTTGTACCTGCCTTATCAGGCAATGAATGATGCTTCATATGATGAATTAAAGCAAAAAGCTGCAAATTGCGGGACTAATGTGGTGTATTTGAGCAGAGGTGATCACTTAAACCTCGGGCATTTAAAGATTGAATGTCTGTGGCCTGATAAAGAGCCTAAGGAAAATGTAAATGAGCAAAGTCAGACCTTTATTGTAGAGGCTTTTAATAAAAGATTGTTGTTTACAGGAGATATAGGTAGGTCAAGTGAAGAGAGTATTTTAAAATACGGTAGTATCGGCAAGGTAGATATACTGAAGGTGGCACACCACGGCTCAAAAAACTCTTCTCTAAAGGACTTTATTGAGGATGTAAGTCCGACCTATGCCGTGATATCATATGGAAAAAACAATCACTACGGTCATCCAAGCCCTAAAACTTTGGATACCTTGAGAGAAAAAGGTTGTATTATCTATGAAACGGCAAAGATGGGGGCAATAGAGGTGAAGCTTAGGTGAAGGAAAGTACACAAATATCTTTTTAATTTTGAGCAAAGAAAAAGACGATAGATGGTTTTCTGTCGTCTTATATCTTTAATAATTGATTTCCATTTATCTTTTGATATTTTCACAAAAGAAAATTTATCAAATATTTTTAATATTTCTTTTGTATTTTTGTTTGTTATACATGAACCATTTACTGTAAATCCCATCATAAACATTTATTCTCCCTATATAAACACTGCTTTATTAAAAATATTATTATCTGTTCTAAATAATAAGTCAATACGGTTGATAACGCGGATACAAAAAATTCGGTTGGCAGAGTTACCAACAAAAACCCTGCCAACCGAATCAATCATAATAAATCAAAAAAAATTTCGGTACTTTTATAATGGAAATATAATATCCATGTACAGTAACCTATAATTAAATTTTAGAACTTAATAAATACAAAATGTATTTATTTTAATTATAAAATATGATATGATTCTTTATAAGGAGGAGTTTTGATGAATGGCATTTTTTTAGTAAGTTATAGAGTAAAAGGTATTAAAAATTTTGAAGAAGAAGTCTCTCTTTCCTTTTATAAAAAAACAATTACCAAACCCATAGATACAGGTAATTATAATGTTAAGGGGATATATGGAATGAACGGCTCCGGAAAGTCGGCTATAATCAGTTCTGTAGATATTTTAAGGAATCTTCTTGTTAATGAAAATTACCTTAATAATCCTATAATCCAAAATAGCTTAGATGAGATTATAAATAAAAAGATAGAGGAATTACATATAGGTACAAAATTTTTGCTTAAATTGACCGAAGATACAGCTTATTTATATGAATATGAGGTTGTACTTAAAAAGAATAATTTTGGGAAATATGCAATTGACAGTGAACAGTTATCATGTAGAAATGCGTTTTATAAAAAAGATGAATTTATTCCTGTATTCAAGGTTAAAAAAGGCGAGATAGAGTATATTAATACCAATAAAGATATTGTGTTGGAAAGAGATTTTAGAGAGAAAACTAAGAATTTACTATCAAACTCATCTGCATCATCTTTGTTTCTTATGAAATTTCTTCATAATAAAATTAAAACTGTTAATATTGCTTCAATTATTGTGGGAACCCTAGCATTGCTGTGGTATTCATTTAATATGCATGTATATATGGATCAATCAGATAATCATACTGATTATTTTGTAAATGATATATTAAATAAAAATAGTGAAAAAAATATAAAAATTCATGCCGCTCAGATGAATGTATTACATATATTTGATATGCCGAACTTGAGTATATTCTCATGTAAAACAGATACTATTCCGGTGGATAAATATGAAGCCTATAAGGATTTTGTTAAAAAGCTGAAAAAGTTTATTCAAATCTTTAAGCCTGAATTAAAGGATATTGAGATTGAACGAAAGGATAAGGGGGATAATTATGTTTGTAGTTTAAATATGGTATATGAAGGATTTAGTATTAATAGTGAGTTTGAAAGTACGGGAATTAAAAAACTTATAAAACTGTATGCTTATTTACAGGAAATGGTACAAGGGGGGATTGTATTTATTGATGAGCTGGATTCAAATCTCCATGATGTGTACCTATGTGCATTACTGGAATATTTAATGAATTACGGACAGGGGCAGCTATGTTTTACAACTCATAATGTCGGTCCTATGGATATATTAAAGAGAAATAAGAAATCTATAGATTTCCTTTCGATTGATAATAAAATCTATCCGTGGAAGACGAACGGTAATTATTCGCCTGCAAAACTGTATAAAAACGGAATGATAGAAGGTTCACCTTTTAATATTGATGCTATTGATTTTATAGATGTCTTTGATACACTGGAGGGTTGATATGGGGCTTCAGTTAATTTTTGCTGTGGAAACAAATAAGACCTGCAAGTCGGATTGGATTTATATTAAAGATACGATTGACAGGTTTTATAAATGTAGTGCCAACAGCCTAAAGTTATCTATTATATATATGAATGGAAAAACAAATTACAGAAGTAAAGAAAGGGAAGTCCGGTCTTTGATTAATCAATATGATAGAATAAATAATAAATCGAAGGTTATATACTGTATTGACTGTGATAATTATGATAGTAAACCGGAAGATAAAAATTTCATTGATAATATTATTAAGTTTTGCGAAGAACATGACTATGAATGTGTATGGTTTTGTAAAGATATTGAAAGCGTTTATTGGGGTGAGAAAGGGTCTAACAACCAGAAGAAAAACAAAGCTATAAGTTTCAAGAAAAATAGAATGATTGATAATATAAAT